>JAOUGR010000147.1 GCA_029857655.1 Gammaproteobacteria bacterium
CGACACCGGCGACCGCATTCGGCTCGCCGGCGAAGGCGAATCCGGCCGCAATGGCGGGCCGCCGGGCGATCTGTATGTCGAGGTCGTGGTCCGCGAGCACCCGATATTCGAGCGCGACGGCGCGCATCTTTCCTGTGAGGTGCCGGTCAGTTTCGTGACCACGGCGCTCGGCGGCAGCGTCGAGGTGCCGACACTGGAGGGCCAGGCGAATATCAAGGTGCCCGCCGGTACCCAATCCGGCCGTGTATTCCGGCTGCGCGGGAAGGGCGTCAAGCCCGTCCGCGGCGGCCCGACCGGCGACCTGTTCTGCCGCGTCGTCGTTGAGACGCCCGTCGACCTGACGGCTGACCAGAAGGAAGCGCTGGGCAAATTCGAGGCGTCGCTCAGCAGTGGTGGACGCCGGCACAATCCGCGGGAGCGTTCGTGGCTGGAAGGCGTCAAGCAGTTCTTCGGCAGGATCGGGAGCTGACATGATCAATATTGCGGTGCTGGGCGTGAGCGGCAGAATGGGACGATGCCTGGTGCGCGCGATCCGGGAATCGGAGGATCTCTCGCTGTCGGGAGCGCTCGCATCGCCGGAAAGCGGATCCCTCGGGCACGACGCCGGCGAAGTTGCCCAGGCGGGGCCGGTTGCCATCGAGGTCACGTCGGATCGCGGCCGCGCGCTGGCGAATGCAGCGATTGCCATCGACTTCACGCTGCCTGAAGCGACCGCGGACAATCTCGCCGCGGTTGCCAGCAGGCAGATCCCCATCGTGATCGGCACGACGGGCCTGGATGCCGAGCGTCACGCCTTGATCCGGCGCGTCAGCGAGAAGCTGCCGGTGCTGGTCGCGCCGAACATGTCGCTGGCCGTCAATCTTTTCTTCAGTCTGGTGGGCAGCGCCGCCGCCGCGCTGCCCGCCGACTATGACATCGAGATCGTCGATGCACATCACCGGCACAAGGCGGATGCGCCCTCGGGAACCGCGCTGCGCCTCGGCGAGATCGCAGCCGGCGCACGCGATACCACGCTGGGGAATGTGGGAGTCTACGGGCGGGCCGGGCGCGCCACGGCTCGCTCACCCGGCGCAATCGGATTCTCGAGCGTCAGGGCCGGCGATATCATCGGCGAGCATCACGTATTGTTTGCCGGCAGCGGGGAGACCCTGGAGCTGGTGCATCGGGCCACGGACCGAATGACATTTGCCTATGGCGCGCTGGCGGCGGCGCGCTGGCTCCGCGGGCGGCAACCCGGTCTCTACGGGATGTCGGACGTGCTCGGCGTCTGAGCAGCTTTGACGGTCATGGATCAGGCAGCCCCGGTCTAGTAGAATTCCCGCCTGGGTTGCGGCCCCCTTTGAGTGAGATGAATGCGCGGGTGGAGTCCGGAACGGCTCCGCTCGCTTGAATGCTGCACCCTGCTTCGGCAGGGCAGCCTGTCCGGGCAGGGGAGATACGACCGGTGACAGCCACGCCTGCGGTACTCGCTCTCGAGGACGGCACGGTGTTTCGAGGTGATTCGATCGGTGCCCCGGGCAGCACTACCGGCGAAATCGTTTTCAATACGGCGATGACGGGTTATCAGGAGATCCTGACCGACCCCTCGTATTGCCGCCAGATCGTCACCTTCACCTACCCCCACATCGGAAACACCGGCGCGACGCCCGAGGACCTGGAGTCCGCGGACATCCATGCATCGGGCCTCGTCATCCGCGACCTGCCGCTGCTGCACTCGAGCTGGCGCGCCAGCCAGTCGCTGCCGGAATTCCTCGCCGAGGGTGGTCTCGTCGCAATCGCGGGCATCGACACCCGCCAACTCACACGCATCCTGCGCGAGAAGGGAGCGCTGGCCGGATGCATCATGACCGGCGCCGAAGTCGATACCGCGGTCGCAATCCGGGCCGCCCGCAAGTTTCCCGGCCTCAAGGGCATGGACCTGGCCAAGGTCGTCACGGCGACGGAACCTTATCAATGGAATAACGGGAGCCTTCAACCGGAAACGGGCCGGATCCTGCGTCCGGGTTCGCGCCTGCATGTCGTTGCCTACGACTTCGGCATCAAGCGCAACATCCTGCGGCTGCTCGCGGATCTCGGTTGTCGCATGACCGTTGTTCCCGCCGAGACACCTGCGAAAGATGTACTGGCGCTCATGCCGGACGGCATTTTCCTCTCGAATGGACCCGGCGACCCGGAGCCCTGTGATTACGCGATCGCGGCGATCCAGGGCTTCCTCGAGACTGATATTCCGATTTTCGGCATCTGTCTGGGCCACCAGCTGCTCGGGCTCGCCTGCGGTGCAAAGACGGTCAAGATGAAATTCGGGCACCACGGTGCCAATCACCCGGTGCAGGAGTTGGCCGGTGGCCAGGTCGTGATCACCAGCCAGAATCACGGCTTTGCGATTGACGAGGCGTCGCTGCCACCACGGCTGAAGGCGACCCACCGTTCGCTGTTCGACGGCTCCCTGCAGGGCATTGCCTGCAGCGATCGGCCCGCATTCGGTTTTCAGGGCCACCCCGAGGCGAGCCCCGGGCCGCACGACCTGCGGCCCCTGTTCGAGCACTTCGTCTTCCTGATGGTGCGCCGTCTGCAGCAGGTGACGCGAAACCGGGCCGACGCGAAGGTCACGACCGACGACGACGTGGTTACCGACTGATGCCGAAGCGCACCGACATCGAGAGCATCCTGATCATCGGTGCCGGGCCGATCATCATCGGCCAGGCCTGCGAGTTCGACTATTCGGGCGCCCAGGCCTGCCGTGCGCTGCGCGAGGAGGGCTACCGGGTAATCCTGGTGAATTCGAATCCTGCCACGATCATGACCGACCCGGACATGGCCGACTCGATCTACATCGAACCCGTCGAATGGCGCACGGTCGCCAGGATCATCGAGAAGGAACGCCCGGACGCGCTGTTGCCGACCATGGGCGGACAGACTGCGCTCAATACCGCACTGGACCTGGTGCGCGAAGGCGTGCTCGAACGGTTTGAAGTCGAGCTGATCGCCGCCTCGCGCGAAGCTATCGACATGGCCGAAGATCGCGAGCTTTTCCGCAACGCCATGCGTGGCATCGGACTCGAGTGTCCGCTGTCCTACATCGCGCACAGCCTGGATGAAGCCCTCGCGGTCCAGGGCGAGGTTGGGTTCCCGACAGTGATCAGGCCGTCGTTCACGCTCGGTGGCTCAGGCGGCGGCATCGCGTTCAACCGCGAGGAATTCGAGGAGATCGTGGAGCGCGGCCTCGATGCGTCGCCGACCGGCGAAGTTCTGATCGAGGAATCGGTGCTTGGCTGGAAGGAATTCGAGATGGAGGTGGTCCGGGACTGCAAGGACAACTGCATCATCATCTGCTCGATCGAAAACCTCGATCCGATGGGCGTGCACACCGGCGACTCGATCACGGTTGCACCAGCACAGACGCTGACCGACAAGGAATACCAGCGCATGCGCGATGCCTCGATCGCCGTGCTGCGGCAGGTCGGCGTCGAATGCGGCGGCTCCAACGTGCAGTTCGCGCTGAATCCGAAGGACGGCCGCATGCTGGTGATCGAGATGAATCCGCGCGTGTCGCGCTCCTCGGCGCTGGCGTCGAAAGCGACCGGATTCCCGATTGCCAAGGTTGCAGCCAAGCTCGCTGTCGGCTATACGCTCGATGAATTGAGGAACGAGATCACCGGCGGTGCGACACCCGCCTCATTCGAGCCGACGATCGACTATGTCGTCACCAAGGTGCCGCGGTTCACATTCGAGAAGTTCCCCGGTTCCAACTCGCGCCTGACCACCCAGATGAAGTCGGTGGGAGAGGCGATGGCGATCGGGCGCACATTCCAGGAGTCGCTGCAAAAAGCCCTGCGCAGCCTCGAAACCGGCTGCGACGGCCTGACACCGGTGATGCAACTGCCACTGGATGCGGATGGCGAGCAGCGTCTGGCTGAGGAATTGCGGCACCCGGGCGCGGACCGGATCCGCTACGTGGCCGACGCATTCCGGGCCGGCTGGACCGTGGCGCGCATTGCCGCTGAGTCCGCGATCGATCCATGGTTCCTGGCCCAGATCGAGGACCTGGTCCGCGAGGAGCACAAGGTCCATGAAGATGGAATTGGCGCCCTGACAGTCGAGCGCCTGCTGGCGCTGAAGCGAAAGGGGTTCTCGGACGCGGCGCTCGCGCGTGCCATGGGCGCCCCGGAGGCACGCGTGCGCGCGCGTCGCCTCGCCTGCGGCGTGCATCCGGTCTATAAGCGCGTGGATACCTGCGCCGCGGAATTCGCGACCTCGACCGCGTACCTGTATTCGACTTATGAGCAGGAATGCGAGGCCGCGCCTACCGAGAACCGGAAGATCATGATCCTTGGTGGCGGCCCGAATCGCATCGGTCAGGGCATCGAGTTTGATTATTGCTGCGTGCACGCAGCGCTCGCGCTGCGCCAGGATGGTTACGAGACCATCATGGTGAATTGCAATCCCGAGACGGTCTCCACCGACTACGACATTTCTGACCGCCTGTATTTCGAGCCACTGACATTTGAAGACGTCATGGAGATCATCGCCAAGGAGAAGCCGCTTGGCGTGATCGTCCAGTTCGGCGGCCAGACGCCGCTGAAGCTTTCACGCCAGCTTGCGGCCGCGGGCGCGCCGATCATCGGCACCAGCCCCGATTCCATCGACATCGCCGAGGATCGCGAACGCTTCCAGAAGCTGCTGAGACAGTTAGGCCTGCGCCAGCCCGCCAATGCGACCGCTCGCGACGAGGCACGCGCGATCAAGCTCGCGCATGAAGTCGGCTTTCCGCTGATCGTGCGCCCGTCCTATGTGCTGGGCGGCCGCGCCATGGAAATCGTCTACGAGGAGGATGACCTGCGCCAGTACATGACCGAGGCAGTGCGGGTGTCAAATGAAAGCCCCGTGCTGCTGGATCGCTTCCTGGATCTCGCGATCGAGGTCGACGTGGACGCGATCTGCGACGGCGAGGACGTGCTGATAGGCGGCATCATGGAGCATGTCGAGCAGGCCGGCGTGCATTCCGGTGATTCCAGTTGTTCGCTGCCGCCGGCCAGCCTTTCAGCACAGGTCCAGGATGAGCTGCGCGCCCAGACACGCAAGATGGCGCATGCGCTCAATGTCGTCGGCCTGATGAATGTCCAGTTCGCGATCCAGAACGGCGTCGTATATGTGCTCGAGGTCAACCCGCGCGCATCACGGACAGTCCCCTTCGTTTCGAAGGCGACCGGCATGCCGCTCGCGATGATCGCGGCACGCGCAATGACCGGCCGCAAGCTCGCGGAGCTCGGCATGCTCGAGGAATGCGTCCCGCCCTATTACTCGGTAAAGGAAGCCGTGTTTCCGTTCAGCAAGTTTCCCGAGTCAGATCCGATCCTCGGCCCCGAGATGAAATCGACCGGAGAGGTCATGGGAACCGGCCGGACATTCGGCGAGGCCTATGCGAAGGCGCAGGCGGCCTCCGGCGTGCGGCTCCCGATCCGCGGTGTCTGCCTGATTTCGGTCAGGGACCGCGACAAGGAGGCGGCGGTGGATATCGGGCGGCGTCTGCATGATCGTGGATTCGAGATCCTGGCGACCCTTGGCACGGCTATCGCGCTGGAGGCGGCTGGCATACCCTGCCGCAGGGCGTTGAAGGTGCGCGAAGGG
>JAOUGR010000148.1 GCA_029857655.1 Gammaproteobacteria bacterium
ATCAACTACGAGGTTGCGCGGCAGATCGAGCATATCGAGGGCGGCGGCAGCGTCGTGCAGGAGACGCGTTTGTTCGATGCGGACCGCAACGAAACCCGGCCGATGCGCTCGAAAGAGGAGGCCAACGACTACCGCTATTTCCCGGATCCTGACCTGCTGCCCCTGGCGCTTGATGAGGCGCTCATCGAGGGGGTTCGCGCGATGTTGCCGGAACTGCCGGACCAGAAGGCAGAGCGTTTCGTGCGTGAGCACGGGCTGTCCGGTTATGACGCGGGCGTGCTGACGTCAAGCCGCGAGCTTGCGAATTACTACGAAGCAGTCGTCGGCATGCTGGGCGGCGAGGCAAAACTTGCGGCCAACTGGGTCATGGGCGACCTGTCCGGTTTCCTGAATCGCGACGGTCTCGAGATCGGCCAGTCACCAGTGAGTTCACAACGGCTCGCGGGCCTTCTGGCACGCATCGTCGACAGCACGATATCCGGAAAGATCGCGAAGGAAGTCTTCGAGGCGATGTGGCAGGGGGAATCTGATGCCGACGCGATCATCGGCGCGAAGGGCCTGCGCCAGATCACGGACACCGGCGCAATCGAAGGCGTCATTGCCGGGGTCATGGCGGCGAATCCGGCTCAGCTTGCGGATTACCGCTCGGGCAAGGACAAGCTGTTCGGGTTTTTCGTGGGCCAGGTCATGAAGGCGACCGGCGGCAAGGCGAATCCTGCACAGGTCAATGAGCTCCTGCGCAGGATGCTCGCGGGCTGAGCATTCGCGGTGGCCGACGGTGATCTACTGCACCGCTTTTTGTTCGAGGACCTCCCGGTCCGTGGCCACCTGGTGCGACTGGACGCGAGCTGGCGGGCGGCGATCGAGCACCAGGAGTATCCACGCGCGGTCAGCGAAGCGCTGGGCCAGGCGCTGGCCGCGAGTGTGTTGATGGCGGGCTCCCTGAAATTCGAGGGTCGTCTTTCGCTGCAGATCGAGGCTGCGGGCCCGTTGCGGCTGTTGCTGGCCCAGTGCACGCATCGCCACGCGATTCGTGGCGTTGCGCGTCATCGCGACGCCCCAGCCGAGCCGCGGGATCTCGCGGAATTGTGCGGGCAAGGGCAGCTCGCTGTCACGATCGAACAGGAAGGGCGGGAGGAAAACTATCAAGGCGTCGTGCCGCTTGATATGCCCGATCTGTCAGCCTGCCTCGAACAGTACTTCGAGCGCTCCGAGCAACTTCCTTCCCGGCTGCTGCTGGTCTCGACGTCGCAGCGTGCCGCGGGTCTCCTGCTTCAGCGCGTCGCGACCAGTGATACGGAGCCCGGGCCCGCGGCACAAGACGCCTGGCGGCGAATCAGGCTGCTTGCGGCGACGCTCTCGACATCCGAACTGCTGGAACTGCCCTGCCGCGACTTGCTGCGGCGGGTCTTCCCGGAGGACGACATCCGGCTCTTTGCCGGCACGCCGGTCTGGTTCCAGTGCAGCTGTTCGCGCGAGCGGGTGTCCGGGATCCTGCAGGCGCTCGGCGCCGCCGAGGTGAATTCACTGCTGCGCGAGCGCGACGACGTCGAAGTCCGTTGCGAGTTCTGCAATCGCGCCTGGCGCTTCGACGCGGTGGACGTGGCCGGCCTGTTCTCGGAAGGGAATCGCCGGTCGGCGCCGCCCGGACTGCATTGAGTTCCGGCCGGGCGTAGTATCCGGACTTGATTCGTATCCTGGATCACGTGGAGACAACAAATGGCGAGCAAGTGGCTGATCAAGGGTCCCGAGATCGTGGCCTGTACCTGCGACTTCGGCTGTCCCTGCCAGTTCAACGGCCTGCCGACGCATGGACATTGTCATGCCGCGGCGGCGATCCGGATTGACGAGGGGTATTTCGAGGACGTGAAGCTCTCCGGTCTCAAATGTGCCGTCGTGCTGGCTTGGCCCAAGGCGATACACATGGGGCACGGGCAGGCTCTGCCGATTGTCGACGAGCGCGCCAACGACAAGCAGCGCAACGCGCTGCTCGCGATCATGTCGGGCCAGGCCTCGACGCCGGGCGCGACATTCTTCGACGTTTTTGCATCGACCTATGAAAAGGTCCACGACCCGTTGTTCAAGCCGATCCATTTCGAAGTCGACATCGAGGCGCGGACCGGGCGCTTCGAAGTACCCGGCGTGATCACCTGCAGTGCCCAGCCGCTGCGTAATGCGGCGACGAACGAACCGCACCGCGCGCGCATCAACCTGCCAAATGGATTCGAGTACCGGACTGCGGAAGTCGCGAGTGGCAAGCTCAAGACCAGCGGCCCGATCAAGATCGAATTTGAAGGCCGGCATAGCCACCTGGCCATGCTGAATATCGGGCCGGACGGGCCGATCGCCTGAGTCAATGACGGGGGACGAATTCTCGCCGCTCGGATTCATCCTGCGGCGCGACCGGGTCGTCGGTCTCGTCGCACTGCTGGCGTTCATCGCATTCGCCTGGTGGTATCTGCTGGATGGCGCCGGCATGCCGGAGGACATGTCGTCAATGGCCGGCATGGACATGGACATGGGCGGCGTGCAGGCGTGGACCCCGGGCTACGCGTGGATCGTATTCCTGATGTGGTGGGTCATGATGATTGCGATGATGCTGCCGAGCGCCGCGCCGATGATCCTGCTTCATGGCCTCGTGAGCCGCCATCAGGAGAAGCGCGGCGCGGCGGCAACGTCAAACGGAATCTTCCTGCTGGGCTACTTGACTGTCTGGGGCGCGTTCAGCGCGCTGGCGACGACGCTGCAATGGCAGCTGCAATCTGTCGCGCTGATGTCCGCGACAATGGCGCTGTCGAGTGCCGTAGTCGGCGGCGTGATCCTGATTGCGGCGGGCGTCTATCAGCTCACGCCATTTCGCGATGCCTGCCTGCAGCACTGCCGCGGGCCGCTCGAGTTTGTCACCCGGCACTGGATGCCGGGTGTCGCCGGCGCATGGAAGATGGGCATCCGGCACGGGCTATATTGCCTCGGCTGTTGCTGGATGCTGATGGCGTTGCTGTTCTACGGCGGCGTGATGAACCTGTACTGGATCGTCGGCCTGGCGTCCTATGTGTTCATCGAGAAGCTGGTTCCGGCTGGCAAGCTGGTCAGTCAGGTGGCCAGCATCGCACTGATCGCATGGGGTATGGTCGTTCTTGCCGGCGCTATACTTCGGTGAATGCGCCGCCCGGTACAGGTTTCCTTCGAATTCTTCCCACCCAATGACGCCGTCATGGAGCAAACGCTGTGGGCGTCGATCGAACGCCTGGCGCCACTGCATCCGCGCTTCGTGTCGGTCACCTATGGAGCCGACGGCTCGACCCGCGACCGGACCCACAATGTCATCGGCCGGGTACTGCGCGAGACCCGCCTGACCGGCGCGCCGCACCTGACCTGCATCGGCGCAAGCCGTGGCGAAATCCGCGAGATCGCGAAACGATACTGGGAAGAGGGCGTGCGCAATGTCGTTGCGTTGCGCGGCGATCCCCCGGCCGGCAACACGCGTTATGTTCCGCATCCCGACGGCTATGCCTATGCGGCCGAACTCGTGCGCGGCCTGAAGGATGTAGCCGACTTCGACATTTCGGTCGCAGCCTATCCGGAGACGCACCCGGAAGCGAAGAGCCCCGAGCACGATCTCGCCAACCTGAAGCGCAAGCTGGATGCAGGCGCGACGCGTGCCATCACGCAATTCTTCTTCGACACCGAATGCTACCTGCGCTTTCGCGACCGCTGCGCGGCTGTCGGCATCGAAGCGGTCATCGTGCCGGGCATCCTTCCGATCACGCGGTTTCCACAGATGCTGCGCTTCGCCGAACGATGCGGTGCAAGCGTCCCGGAATGGCTGATGGAGCGATTTGACGGGCTGGAAAATGATCCGGAGACGCGCAAGATGATTGCCGCTTCGGTCGCGATCGAACAGGTCGCCCGGCTGCGGCGCGAGGGTGTCGATGAATTCCACTTCTACACGCTGAACCGCGCCGAGCTCGCCTACGCGATCTGCCACGCGATGGGTCTGCGGGCCAGATGAACGCACTCAGGCAGGCATTGCGCGAGCGCATCCTGGTGCTGGACGGCGCCATGGGCACGATGATCCAGCGCGCGCGCCTTGCGGACGCGGAATATCGCGGAAAGCGCTTTGCCGACTGGCCGCGCGACCTCAAGGGCGCCAACGACCTGCTGTCGTTGACCATGCCGGACCTGATCGCGGCGATTCATCGCGAATACCTGCAGGCGGGCGCCGACATCATCGAGACCAACACATTCAATGCCAGCGCGCCGTCACTCGCCGACTACGGCCTGCAGGACATTGTCGCCGAGATCAACCTGGAGTCGGCGCGCATCGCAAGGCGGGTCGCCGACGAGATTACGGCGAGCAGCGGGCGGCAGCGCTTCGTCGCGGGCGCACTGGGACCGACCAGCCGCACGGCATCGCTGTCGCCGGACGTCAACGATCCGGGCTACCGGAATGTCTCGTTCGACGAGTTGTGCGAAACCTACACGACCTCCGCGCGCGCACTGATCGAGGGCGGCGTGGACCTGCTGATCGTCGAGACGATCTTCGACACGCTGAATGCGAAAGCGGCGCTCTATGGGATCAGCGGGCTGTTCGAGGAACTCGGTATTGAGCTGCCGGTCATCGTTTCCGGCACGATCACCGACGCCTCCGGGCGCACGCTGTCGGGGCAGACCACGGAGGCATTCTGGAACTCCGTGCGCCACGTGCGGCCGCTGGCGATCGGACTGAACTGCGCGCTGGGCGCTAAGCAGCTGCGGCCGCACGTCGAGGAGCTGTCGCGCATCGCCGATTGCTACGTCTGCGCCTACCCGAATGCCGGCCTGCCGAATGCCTTTGGCGAATACGACGAACAGGCCTACGAGACTGCGGCGCATCTGCGCGAGTGGGCCGAGAGCGGTCTCGTGAATATCGTCGGCGGCTGCTGCGGCACGACACCGGAGCACATCGCGCACATCGCAAAGGCGGTCGCCGGACTGCCGCCGCGCATTCCGCCCGTGGTGCCGCTGCGCTGCCGGCTGTCGGGCCTCGAGGCGCTCAACATCGGGCCCGACATGCGATTCGTGAATGTCGGTGAGCGCACGAATGTCACGGGATCGGCGCGCTTCCGCAAGCTGATCGAGGCCGGCGACTACGTGGCGGCGCTTGCGATTGCGCGTGACCAGGTGGCTGCCGGCGCACAGCTGATCGACGTCAACATGGACGAGGGCATGCTCGATTCGCAGGCGGTCATGGTGCGATTCCTGAATCTCGCCGCTTCCGAGCCGGACATCGCGCGCGTCCCGGTCATGATCGACTCGTCGAAGTGGTCGGTAATCGAGGCGGGTCTCAAGTGCCTGCAGGGGAAGGGAGTCGTCAACTCGATTTCGATGAAGGAAGGCGAGGGGCCATTCCTGGAGCAAGCGCGCAAGGTTCGCCGCTATGGCGCGGCAGTCGTCGTCATGGCCTTCGACGAAAAGGGCCAGGCCGATACGATCGAGCGCAAGCTCGCGATCTGCGGGCGCGCCTACGACCTGCTGACGCAGCGGGCCGGCTTTCCGCCCGAGGACATCATCTTCGACCCGAACATCTTCGCGGTGGGAACGGGTATCGAGGAACACTCGGGTTATGGGGTCGCGTTCATCG
>JAOUGR010000149.1 GCA_029857655.1 Gammaproteobacteria bacterium
GAAGAACATCGCGCCACCGTCGGCCCGCCGCAGCACGAAATCGCCGAGCGTCGCAGTAACGACGGACTGCGGACCGCGCACCAGGTCTTCGAATTCGATGACCTCCGAAACGGGCACCCGGAATCTCAGCGCCGGCTGGCGGCCCTCGGCCACGCGCGCGGCACGCGTCGCGGCATCGAGTTCGCGGCAGGTGCCCGGATACCTGGGCGGCTGGCCCGCGGCCACCTGCGCACGGCGCGCGACGTCGAGCTCCAGTGGCGTGCAATAGCAGGGGTAAGCGTGACCATCGCGTTCGAGCCTTTCGTAAAGCCCTTCATAGATGGCGCTGCGTGCGGACTGCCGGTACGGACCGCGACCGTCATCGCGATCAGGCCCGGCATCCCACGACAGCCCGAGCCAGCCGAGATCGGCAAGTTGCGAGGCGACGAATTCCGGCCCGCTGCGCTCCCGGTCGCTGTCCTCGACGCGCAGGATGAAGCGCCCGCCGGATGCACGGCCCAGCAGGTAACTGAACAGGGCCGTGCGGGCATTGCCGAGGTGCAATGCGCCGGTCGGGCTGGGTGCGAATCGCGTGACGGTCTTCGGGTCCATCGGCGGCACAGTCTACGGGATCGGGCGCAGCGTCTCACGCACCGGGGTGCGCTAATATCCGGTCGAGGAATCATTCAATGCTTCACCGCGCCGCCGTCCTGCTGATTGCCCTGCTGCCCGCCATGTCATGGGCCCAGACTTCGAGCTCGCTTGCGCCGCGGGTGCGGGTCGAGACCTCGCAGGGCGCATTCGTGCTGGAACTGGACACGGTCCGCGCACCCCTGTCGGCCGAGAACTTCCTGCGCTACGTCCGCGACGGCTATTACGACGGCACGGTATTCCACCGCGTCATCGCGAATTTTGTCGTGCAGGGCGGCGGTTATGATGCCGGCCTTGCGGAGCGCAAGGCACACGCAGCGATCGCCAATGAGAGCGGCAACGGGCTGTCGAACCGCCGCGGCTCGGTGGGTCTTGCGCGCGACGAAAGCCCGCACTCGGGCTCCTCCCAGTTCTACATCAACCTGATGGACAATTCCGCGCTCGATCCCTTGCCGAGCCGCTGGGGTTATGCGGTCTTCGGCAGGGTCGTCGAAGGAATGGAGGTGGTCGATCGCATCGCCCACACGGTCACCGAAACCGTGCCCGGCTTCGGTGCGGACGTCCCGGTCGATCGTCCGGTCATCCAGCGCGCCTGGGTCATCGAGCCCGGGCCTGCAACCGCCCCCGCCGAGGCGCCCGCAGCAGAGGCGAAGAGCCCCGAGTGAGCATCTGGTTCGCTTCCGACCTGCATCTGGACCCGGCCACACCGGATATCGCCGCGCGCTTTCTCCGCTTTCTCGCAGGCCCGGTACAGGGAGCTGGCAGCCTGTACCTGCTGGGCGACATCTTCGAGGCCTGGCTGGGTGACGACGACCCGGAACCCGCCCATCGCGAAGTGGTTGCAGCGCTCGCTTCCGTGAGCGCGCGCGGCACCCTGCTCTACCTGATGCACGGCAACCGCGATTTCCTGCTGGGCGAGCGTTTCTGCGCGGAAACCGGCGCCACGCTCCTCGACGATCCGGTCATCGCCACCATCGGCGGCGAGCGCGTGCTCCTCAGTCATGGCGACGGCTTGTGCGTGGATGATGGTTCCTACCAGCGGCTGCGCGCGCTGGTGCGCGACGCCCATGTGCGGCGCGGCTTTGCGGCATTGCCGCTCGCGAGCCGCCGCCGTCTTGCGGCCGAGGCCCGTGCCGGCAGCCGCGCGCACCTGGCGGCCGCAGGCGAATACATCACCGATGCGAATCAGGCCGCCGTCGAGACACTGATGCAGAGTGCGGGTGTGCGCACGATGATTCACGGCCACACCCACCGGCCTGCAACGCACAGATTCGAGCTCGCAGGCATCGGGTACACGCGCATCGTGCTGGGCGCATGGCATGCAAATGCCAGTGTCCTGCAATGGAACGGCGCGGGGTTCCAGCTCCAGTCTTGCCCGGTCTGAGGCCGGCCCGCCGCGGGGTCGATGCCTAGCGGCCCGCCGATTCGCGCTCGATTTCGTCCCGCTCGAATTCCCCTGCCACGTTCACGAGTTGCTCCGCGTTCGCGTAGCGGCGCGCCGGTTCCTTCGCAATGCAGTTGTAGAGCATGCCTTCCAGGTGCTTGAGAGCGGCGGGCAACTCCGGCAACGGCGAATGCGCATGCTTGTAGATCACCTGCATCGGTGTGCCGGCGACATACGGCTTTCGGCGCATCAGCATCTCGTAGAAAATGATACCGAGGCTGTAGATGTCGCTCCGCTCATCCGTGACGCGCCCATGGCCCTGTTCCGGGCTCATGTAGTACGGCGTGCCGAAAATCTCCCCGCTGCCTGTATTTGCCGCATCGAGTTCAATCTGCTTGGACAGGCCGTAATCGATCAGGGCGACCGAGTTCTCGTCGCGCAACATGACATTGCCGGGTTTGAGGTCGCGGTGCAGCACGCCCGCGGCGTGCAATACCTTCAGCGCTTCTGCCATCTGCCGCAGGAATATCAGGGCCTGCAACGGCTTCATGCCGCCCTTGACGCGGGCCCGGAGGTCGCCGAGCGGAAAGTATTCCATCGCGATGAAAGCGTTCTCGTCGCTGACACCGAAATCATGGACCCTGGCGACGTTCGGGTGATGGATGCCGGCGCCGATCTGGTACTCGCGCAGGAAACGGTCAAATGTCTTATCGCCGGATCCGCTGTCCGGCGGCTGCCGCAGGACCTTCAGCACGACCTGTTCACCGGTCCGCTCGCTATGCGCCAGGTACACGGAAGACACTGGGTTCTCCGCGATCTGGCTGACCAGCCGGTAACCACGGATAGTTGCGTTCCCGAAGCGCGTTGCACGCGGTGAATCGTCCACACGCGGCGTCGGCGGCTGGACCAGTCCCCTCCTCGACTGCGCCCCGCGCAGCGCCGCGATCAGCCGGGCATGGTCGATCCTGTTCTTTGCCAGGCAGGAATGCGCACCGGCGGCGAGGGCGGCTTCTTCGGCCTCCGCCGTGGGCATGGACAGAAAGTAGATGACCGGCGGAAAACCGTTGCGGCGGGTCAGGTCGCGCAACCAAACGAGGCCATCCACTTCGCCCGGCGCGTCGCCGAGGAGTACGGCATCGTAGGCGGTACCGGAGAAATCTGCCGGCAGCATGCCGCGCACGCCCGGATCGTATTCAGCGATGCTGGGCGAATCGAAGCCGGTAGCAACGTGCTGGGCCATCAGGTGCCGATAGACACCCTGTTCGTCGATGATCAGAACCCGGGCCGTCATGAGTTCATTTTAGCCTGAGCGCCATTACGAGGTCGCCGACATTCGTGCCGGTCGGCCCCGTGTGGATCAGGTCGCCCGCGGCTTCGAGCAGGCTGCCGCTGTCGGCAGCCGCGAGACATATTGCGGCGTCGAATCCTGCATCCTGCGCGCGCATGAGAGTTTCATCATCGACAATCGCGCCGGCATCCTCGCTTGCGCCATCGCGGCCATCGGTGCCCGCGGCCAGGACGACAAATCCGCCGTGCCCCGCAATCTGCTGCGCCGCCGCCAGCGCGAAATGCTGGCATCGTCCCCCGCGTCCGGGCCGCGCCGGAAGTCGCACGACTGTCTCTCCGCCCCACAGCTGCAGATTCGAACTGCCGAGGGAGAATTCGTGGCAGACGGCCCGGGCCGCCGATACTGCATCGCCCGATAGCCGTTCCGGCGCACGGCGGGCGTCAAGCCCGCGCTCACGTGCGGCGCCGAGCGCTGCATCAAGCGCCTCGTCCAGGCAGCCGACCAGCGCGACGCGGGAGACATTCGCCAGCAGCCCTGACCCGACAATTGCCGGATCATCGCCAGGCACATCCGAGATCATCAGCCCCTCCACGTCGCAATCGCGAAACAGCGCCGCCAGGCGACCGGCCTTGATGAGCGACAGCGGAGCACGCATCGCATTCAGCGCCGTGATGTCGACGGCCTCGGCATGTGCCCAATCATTGAGCCGCTGCAGCTTTGCGAGCGTGACCCCCGGCGCCAGCACTTCAAGAAGCGCCGAGGCTCCGCCCGAGACCAGCAGCAGGACGCGGCTGCCGGCGGGTGTCGCGCCAGCGAATTCAAGCGCCGCAGCGCCGGCGGCGAGGCTCCGTTCGCCGGGCACCGGGTGGTCACCCGCAACACAACTGATGTGCGGCAATGCGAGCAGCTCATCGGCAAGGCTGTCGTCGGGTGCTACAACCAGCCCGCGCACGACCCGGGCGCCAAGCGCATCCAGCGCGCCCTGTGTCATTGCCGATGCCGCCTTCCCGGCGGCGAGGATGCTGACCGGGCGCTGGTCGCGATCCGGGGCCAGCGCCGCCCGCACGCGGCGGCGACCATTGACGGCCGAGAGGGCGGCACCATAGATGTGCAGCAGGATGTCCCGGCGCTGATCTCCCTGCGCGCCGCTCATCAACGCCAGCGTCAGACCGCGCGCGCTGCGCGGCCGCCCTGCAGGTCGAGCAGCCGTTGCGCGCGCGCCCCGTCCGAACGGTCGCGCTCGAGGCGCGCGAGGTACTCGGGCGTGACATCGCCGGTGACGTAATGTCCCGAAAAGCAGGACGTGTCGAATGTCGTGATCTGCGCATGGTCATGACGGCAGGCAACGACCAGATCGTCCAGGTCCTGGT
The DNA here is from genome assembly GCA_029857655.1 of Gammaproteobacteria bacterium. Classification (GTDB taxonomy): domain Bacteria; phylum Pseudomonadota; class Gammaproteobacteria; order Steroidobacterales; family Steroidobacteraceae; genus SCUD01. Next base: position 4,673 of record JAOUGR010000149.1, read on the forward strand.
ACATGAGCCAGTCGGCGCCGATGATCCCTGCCACCTCGTCCTCGCTGTGCCCGGCGGCGACCAGTTCGGTCGCGACCGGCATGTCGATACCGTACACATTCGGAAACCGCACCGGCGGCGCCGCCGAGGCGAAATACACCTTGCTGGCACCGGCCTCGCGCGCCAGTTCGATGATCTGCGCCGATGTCGTGCCGCGCACGATCGAGTCATCCACCAGCAGCACATTTCGTCCGCGGAACTCCAGGTCGATCGCATTCAGCTTGCTGCGAACGGATTTCTGCCGCTTGTCCTGTCCCGGCATGATGAATGTGCGCCCTATGTAGCGGTTCTTGACGAAGCCCTCCCGATACTTGACGCCGAGCGAAAGCGCGAGCTGCGCGGCACTGGTCCGGCTGGTGTCGGGAATCGGGATCACCACGTCTATGTCGTGATCGGGGCGCAAGCGCGTGATTTTTTCCGCCAGCTTCTCGCCCATGCGCATGCGCGCCTTGTGAACCGAGATATTGTCGATGATCGAATCAGGCCGGGCGAAATAAACGTATTCGAAAATGCAGGGCGTGTGCTGCGCCGCCGGCGCGCACTGCCTCGCGTGCATGCGCCCCTGCAGCTCGATGAATATCGCCTCTCCCGGACCGACATCACGGACCAGTTCGAAATCGAGCATGTCGAGTGCAACGCTCTCGGACGCCAGCATCCATTCCGGGCCGCGCGGTGTTTCGCGCCGGCCGAGAACAAGCGGGCGGATGCCGTGCGGATCGCGAAACCCGATGATCCCGTGGCCGACGACCAGGGCCACGACCGCGAAACCGCCCTGGCAGCGCCGGAATACGGCCTCGAGCGCCCGGAAGACGTCAGCAGCGGCCGGTCGCGCTGCCGTCGAGCGCTGCAATTCGCTCGCGAACACGTTCAACAACACTTCGGAATCTGATCGTGTG
>JAOUGR010000150.1 GCA_029857655.1 Gammaproteobacteria bacterium
CACGGGCAGCCTCGACTACAGCGAGGTGTTCGCGCGCGCTCCGGGCATGCTCGGGCTGGAGATCTACCTGACGCCGGGCGAGCCGTCCAAGCCGATCACGCTGATCTGCGTCTCGCTGTTTCTCGGTGCGATGGGCAAGTCTGCGCAGGTACCGCTGCATGTCTGGTTGCCCGACTCGATGGAAGGCCCGACCCCGATCTCAGCGCTGATTCACGCGGCGACCATGGTGACGGCCGGGATCTTCATGGTGGCGCGCATGTCGCCATTGTTCGAGCTGTCAAGGGATGCGCTGAATTTCGTGATCGTGATCGGTGCGACGACGGCGCTTTTCATGGGCTTCCTTGGCGTCGTCAACAACGACATCAAGCGCGTAATCGCCTATTCAACGCTGTCGCAGCTCGGCTACATGACTGTCGCGCTCGGTGCAGGCGCCTATGGCGCGGGCATTTTTCACCTGATGACGCACGCTTTCTTTAAGGCGCTGCTGTTCCTCGCGGCGGGCTCCGTCATCATCGCAATGCACCACGAGCAGGATATGCGCCGGATGGGCGGCCTGCGTCGCTACATGCCGATCACCTACTGGACCTGCCTGATTGGCGCGCTGGCCCTGATCGGCTTCCCCGGGCTGTCCGGTTTCTTTTCTAAGGACATCATCATCGAGGCAGTCAAGCACTCCAATATCAGTGGAGCGGGGTACGCCTACTGGTGCGTGCTGATCGGCGTATTTGTGACCGCTCTTTACAGCTTCCGCCTGATATTCATGACTTTCCACGGCCGCGAGCGCATGGACGAGCACACTCGCGAGCACCTGCACGAGAGTCCCTGGGTCGTCACGCTTCCGCTCATTGCGCTGGCCATTCCGTCGATCGCGATCGGCTGGATGACCGTCGGGCCCGTCGCGTTCGGGGACTTCTTCGTCGGCTCGATAGCACAGGGCGCGCACGGACCCTATGCGCTGCCCAGCGACGAGTTCCATGGGCCGCTGGCATTCATGCAGCACGCATTCACGTCGCCGCCCGTGTACCTGGCCTTCACCGGAATCGCCACGGCCTGGTATTTCTACATCAGGCGCCCGGAGCTTCCAGCGGTGATCAGCGCGCGCTTCGGTCGGCTGCACCGGCTGCTGGTGAACAAGTACTACTTCGACTGGTTCAACGAAAACGTCGTTGCCGTCGGCGTGCGCGCTTTCGGCACCGGCCTCTGGCGGCGCGGTGACGAGGTTGCGATCGACGGCATCATGGTGAACGGGACGGCGCGCGCAATCGGCGCCATTGCCATGGTCGTCAGGCGGGTGCAGACCGGTTACCTGTATCACTACGCATTCGCGATGATCATCGGCCTGTCCCTGCTGCTCGGCTGGATGTTGCTGAAATCATGAACATCGCGGCACCAAGCAACCTGCTGAGCCTGCTGGTCTGGATACCGATAGGGGCGGGCGTCCTGGTGCTCCTGCTCGGCGATCGTCGCATCGCGCTGGCCCGCTGGATTACGCTTGCGGCCTCGATCGTGACGCTCGCGCTATGCGTGCCGCTGTGGCAGCAGTTCGACATTACGACGCCGGCGCTGCAGTTCATCGAGAATGCTTCCTGGATTCCGGCGTTGAATGCCTGGTATCACCTTGGCATTGACGGCATCGCCCTCCCGCTGATTGTTCTGACCGCGTTTACGACGCCGCTCGTCGTCATCGCGGCCTGGACCACGATCGAAAAGCGCCCGGGCCAGTTTTTCGCCGCCTTCCTGATCATGGAAGGCCTGATGATCGGCGTATTTTCTGCGGCCGACGCACTGCTGTTTTACGTGTTCTGGGAGGCGATGCTGATACCGATGTTCCTGATCATCGGCATCTGGGGCGGCGCAAGACGTGTGTACGCGACCATCAAGTTCTTCCTGTACACGTTCCTGGGTTCGGTGCTGATGCTGGTGGCGCTGATCTACCTTTACCTGCAGGGCGGCAGCTACGAGATTGCGGCGATGCACCGGCTGCCGCTCGGCATGACCGAACAGTTGCTGATCTTCCTGGCCTTCTTCGCGGCGTTCGCGGTCAAGATCCCGATGTGGCCCGTGCATACCTGGCTGCCGGATGCGCACGTCGAGGCTCCGACCGGCGGCTCCGTGGTGCTGGCGGCGATCATGCTGAAAATGGGCGGCTATGGTTTCCTCAGATTCAGCCTGCCGATCACGCCGGATGCGAGCCGCGAGCTCGACTGGCTGGTCATTACCCTGTCGCTGATTGCGATCGCGTATATCGGCTTCGTCGCACTCGTGCAGCGCGACATGAAGAAGCTGATCGCCTATTCGTCGATTGCCCACATGGGTTTCGTCACGCTCGGATCATTCATGGCCTACGACATCCTGCTGCGCACGGGATCGGTCTCCGGCGCGGCCATGGGCCTCGATGGCGCAATGGTCCAGATGGTTTCGCACGGGCTGGTCTCGGGTGCGCTGTTCCTCTGCGTCGGCGTGCTGTATGACCGCCTCCACACGCGCGAGATCAGCGCCTACGGCGGCGTGGTCAACACGATGCCGGTCTTCGCGTTCTTTGCGGTCCTGTTCGCCATGGCGAATGCCGGGCTGCCGGGCACCTCGGGTTTCGTTGGCGAATTCCTGGTGATTGTCGCGAGCTTCAAGGCGAATTTCTGGTTCGCGTTTGTAGCGGCGCTGACGCTGATCCTGGGCGCCGGCTACACACTATGGCTCGTCAAGCGGGTGATCTGGGGCGATGTCGGTAACGACGGCGTGGCGTCGCTGAAGGACCTGAATGCGCGCGAATTCCTCGTGCTGGCCGTGCTCGCGGCGGCGGTGCTGTTGATCGGTGTCTGGCCGGCGCCGCTACTGGATGTGATGCGGCCGACACTGGAGTGGCTGGTGCAGCAAATGATGGTCAGCAAGCTTTGAGGCCCGCGTGATGGATGGCATGGCAACTGTACTGACACTTGCGGATCTCACTCCCGCCGCTGCGGAGATTTTCATCGCGGCCGCTGCCTGCGTGATCCTGCTGGTGGATGCCTTCCTGCCGAAGAGCCGGCGCAGCTGGACATTCCTGCTTTCCATTGCCGCACTCGCCGGGGCCGCCTGGGTGACGTCGCTGGTCGCGACGCCAGAGCGGTCCGTCGTGCTGTATGGCCACTTCGTCGCCGATCCGATGGGAACGGTCCTGAAGCTCTTCACCTACGGTGCTGCCGCGGTCGCACTGCTGTATTCGCGCGATTACCTTGCCAAGCGCGGCCTGATGCGAGGCGAGTATTTCGTGCTGGCGCTGTTTGCCGTTCTCGGCATCCAGGTCATCGTGTCGGCTGGGAGCCTTCTCACGCTTTACATGGGCATCGAAATCATGTCGCTGTCGCTCTACGCGATGATTGCGTTCGATCGCGACAATGGCGTTGCCGCCGAGGCCGCAATGAAGTACTTCGTGCTCGGTGCGATCGCCTCCGGCACGCTCTTGTATGGCATCTCGATCCTGTACGGAGTGACCGGAACGATCCGGCTAGATGGTCTTGCCGACGCATTGCAAGGCGGTGATGCATCGAGCATCGGGCTTCTTCTCGGGCTCGCATTCATCGTGGTGGGTGTTGCTTTCAAGTTCGGCGCCGTGCCGTTCCATATGTGGCTGCCGGACGTCTACCATGGGTCGCCGACGGCAGTGACGCTGTTCATCGGTGCTGCCCCCAAGATCGCGTCATTCGCGCTGGCAATGCGGATTCTCGCCGAAGGCCTGGGCGGCGCCGTCGATGCCTGGCAGGACATGCTGATCGTGCTTGCCGTGCTGTCGATGGCGATTGGCAACGTGGTTGCGATCGCCCAGTCGAACATCAAGCGCATGCTCGCCTATTCGACGATTTCACACGTCGGATTCATCCTGCTTGGCGTGCTCACCGGCACCGCAAGCGGATACCAGGCCGCGATGTTCTACACACTGACCTATGTGATCCTCGCGACCGGCGCCTTTGGCGTCGTGCTGCTGATGTCGCGCAAGGGTTTCGAAGCGGAGTTTCTCGACGACTACAAGGGACTCAACCAGAAGAGCCCCTGGTTCGCATTCGTCATGCTGCTATTGATGTTCGGCATGGCGGGCGTCCCGCCGACGGTCGGATTCTGGGCCAAGGTGCAGGTCATCTCAGCCGTCCTCGATGTCGGCTTTACCTGGCTCGCCGCGCTTGCCGTATTGCTGTCCGTGATTGGTGCCTTTTACTACCTGCGCATCGTCAAATTGATGTACTTCGATGAACCAACGGCACGCGAGGGGCTCGAAGCGGGTGGGGCATTCCGGCTGGTGCTAAGTCTTAATGGACTGGCAGTCCTTGCCCTGGGGCTGTTTCCAGGCCTCTTGATCGCGTTATGCGCGCGGGTGCTGGCCTAACGGTTTGTAAAAGGTCGGACCCGCATCTATAATGCGCGCCCCTGTTGCGGGGTGGAGCAGTCTGGCAGCTCGTCGGGCTCATAACCCGAAGGTCGCAGGTTCAAATCCTGCCCCCGCTACCAATCTCATCAGAACCCCGGCCCCGCGCCGGGGTTTCTGTTACTGAACGAGTGCATCACATGTGTGACGAGTCCAGCGCGGGGCCACAGTCCTGAGGATTGCCCGGACTACAAACAAGGGCGTCACCCTGTCCGGATCCGCCAGACTCGCGTGAGCTCGGCCACATGGCGGCCTCTTCACGCCGCCTTGGGAATGATCCGGGGCCACCGGCCCCGGATCGTTGTATCTACCCTACGGCGCAGGGCAGGAAGGGGGCGTCAAGAAAGCCAAGCTGGGAACAGTATTCCAGATCCTCGGTGCAGTCTTGTCAGTGAACGTGCAGCCGTAGTTCGGACTCGCAACCGTCGCCGCATCGAGCACATTGTCGCCTGCGGGCTTCACGCCGGCTTCGACCCAAGTGACGAGATCCACAAAAGTCGTGACGAGTTCGGTCGCAGTAAAGGCGCAGTGGCCGAAATCACGGGTTGCGCGCTGCACAAGCAGGTCAGACGCATTGTGTGCGGCGACGCGTTCGGCATAAACCTGCTCCATCAGGAACGGCACGAACAGATCCCCGAGGGTGTGCAGCGTCAGCATCGGAATCTGCAGATTTCCGGTGGTCGGTGGCACATTGGAAATGCCATTGACGTGCCGACCCTGAGGATCGGCCGTCAGACGCTGCACATCGTCATTGAATGCAAGCTCGGCCGCGCTCAGGGCGGGATCCGTGTCGAACTGGTAAATGACGTCGGAGTTCTGCAAGGCGACGCCGGGTTGCCGCGGCAACGTGCCGTCGCCGAGCCTGCGAGCGAACAGGAAATCGCCGGCGACTCCATTCCAGAACATCCAGCCCTGATTAAACATAGGCCTGACACCACCGGAGCGCAGCTGGACGAGCGACTTGAAGTTTTGCCCGGCTGCATTCAGAACGTATGGGAACGCCGGTCCCAGCGCCGCCTTGGTGGCTGGAACCGTCGTCGTCAGGTAGTCCGCAGCGTAAGGGAACTGCGCGCCCACGCCCGACAGCGATTGCGCCGCGACGTTGAAATCCAGGAAATAGTCCAACAACTCATAATCACCGAGTACACCGCAAATCGGCATT
>JAOUGR010000151.1 GCA_029857655.1 Gammaproteobacteria bacterium
GACAGTTATGAGTACCAGGGACTAGACATTGGCGGCGCGCGCTAAGAATATTTTGGCCCTAGGCTGAATGGAGGTAACGGATGTGTGTAGAAACCGGATGCTTAATCCCGTTTCTTACTTGTTTTCGACCAAGGTCATCCTTCAGTCCAGTGATTTCTCAAGGGAAAAGCTGTAAGCTTTGTGCGCATAAGTTACATCAGTTTCTCTCTTCTGAAAGGCGCGATGGCCAAACTCGAAGATCTCCAACCCAACGCCGCTCTCCGCGGCATCCTCCCTGACTCATTAGTTACTGTCGTGAGCGTGCAATGGTTTGGTTCTGAGGCACTCGAACTCACCTACAAAGACCCGGCCGGCCGTGTGGCAAACGTCCTTCTCTATCGCCATGATGAGCCCCGTCTTGAGGTAGTCGAGCAAGGGCGCCCTTGGAGTTTCGACGGTGACGGCAGTCTCTTCCGGCTCGTGTCGGAAGCACACCGCATTCGCCTTGCCCATCTTTTCGATCCGGTTCTGGCCGTTCATACTTCGCTCGTCGATCCTTTGCCTCACCAGATTACTGCGGTCTACGAGGCCATGCTTCCACGCCAACCGCTTCGTTTCTTGCTGGCTGACGATCCCGGTGCAGGGAAGACCATCATGGCGGGACTCTTGATGAAAGAGATGATCGCGCGGGGCGATCTGCATCGTTGCTTGGTGGTCTGCCCAGGGAGTCTGGCCGAGCAATGGCAGGACGAGCTCTACCGCCGGTTCCATCTCCCTTTTGAAATTCTGACGAATGACAAGCTTGAAGCCGCGCGCACGGGTAACTGGTTTCTCGAAACAAACCTAGTCATCGCCCGTCTCGATAAACTGTCCCGTAACGAGGATGTGCAGGCGAAGCTCGCGGCTCCCGATTGTCATTGGGACCTCATCGTCTGCGACGAGGCCCATAAGATGTCCGCCACCGTCTTTGGTGGCGAGATCAAGTACACCAAACGCTACAAGCTTGGACAACTACTCTCCACGCTCACACGCCATTTTCTCTTAATGACGGCCACGCCGCACAACGGCAAGGAAGAGGACTTCCAGCTGTTCATGGCGTTGTTGGACGGTGACCGTTTCGAGGGGCGTTTCCGCGACGGCGTACATGCTGTGGATGTGTCAGATCTCATGCGTCGCATGGTGAAAGAAAGCTTGCTCAAGTTCGACTCGACACCGCTATTCCCTGAGCGGATCGCATATACCGTTCCCTACAAACTCTCCGACGGCGAAGCGCAGCTCTATAAGGAAGTCACCAACTACGTCCGCGAGGAGTTCGACCGAGCGGCAGCATTGGAGAATGACAAGCGCGCCGGCACCGTGGGATTCGCGTTGACCATTCTCCAGCGACGACTTGCTTCGTCTCCAGAAGCCATCTACCAATCCTTACGCCGCCGCCGTGAGCGGTTAGAGAAACGCTTGCGTGAGATGGAATTGCTCCATCGGGGAGCCGCTGCAACGGCCACTGTGGGTAATGGACCTTCGCTTGATGAAGAAGATGTAGAAGATCTGGAAGAAGCACCCGACAACGAGGTCGCAGCTGCTGAGGAAGAGATTCTCGACCAAGCTACAGCCGCCCGTAGTATTGCGGAGCTGAAGGCGGAGATCCTCACGCTCCAGCGCTTGGAGGCGTTGGCCCTTGGGGTCCGTCGAAGCGGAGAGGATCGGAAATGGCGTGAACTGGCCAAACTGCTTGGGGTCATCTTCACACCACCAGCAACCGCCGACCATGCAGCGGAAGAGATGTCTTCTTATGGAACGAGTGGCGTGCCTCAACCCACACCATCGCCGCGGCAGAAACTCGTCCTCTTCACTGAACACCGCGACACATTGAACTACTTGGAGAGCCGCATTTCCACGCTGCTCGGTCGTCGAGAAGCCATCGTCATGATTCACGGTGGCATGGGACGTGAGGAACGTATGAAGGCGCAAGAAGCCTTTAAGCATGACCCTGAGGTGCAGGTACTCCTCGCTACCGATGCGGCAGGCGAAGGTATTAATCTTCAGCGGGCCCATCTCATGGTCAACTACGACCTGCCCTGGAATCCCAACCGTCTCGAACAGCGGTTCGGGCGTATCCACCGAATCGGCCAAACCGAGGTCTGTCATCTCTGGAATCTCGTGGCGGAGGAAACGCGGGAAGGCGATGTCTATATGACATTGTTGAAAAAGCTCGACGAGGCACGGAAAGCACTCGGCGGCCAAGTGTTCGATGTGCTGGGCAAGATGCAGTTCGAGGGCAAACCACTGCGCGATCTCCTCATTGAGGCAATCCGGTACGGTGAGCGTCCGGAGGTCCAGGCCCGGCTGACGAGAGTGGTGGCGAATGCATTCGATAAGGCTCAACTCCAAGATCTGCTGGAGGAGCGGGCGCTCGCCCACGACGCCATGGATGCGAGCCGCGTGCAGCGTGTGCGGGAGGATATGGAACGGGCCGAAGCGCGAAGGTTGCAGCCACACTATATCGAATCGTTCTTTCTCGAAGCATTCCAACGATTGGGTGGGGCAGCGAAGCAGCGAGAGCCACGGCGGTATGAAGTCACGCATGTTCCAGCCCCGGTACGCAACCGCGACCGCCTAATCGGGATCGGCGAGCCCGTCCTGCCACGATACGAACGCATTGCGTTTGAAAAGACACTCATCGCCCCACAAGGCCAGTCCCTCGCAGCCTTTGTCTGCCCAGGCCACCCATTACTAGATGCTGCCATCGATCTCACATTGGAACGCCATCGAGATCTTCTACGCCGTGGGTCTGTACTGGTGGACGAACGCGACTCCAGCGATGAGCCACGTGTGCTCTTCTATCTCGATCATGCGATTCAAGACGCTAGCAGCACCCGCACGGGCGAGCGACGGATCATCTCCAAGCGCATGCTGTATGTGGAACTCGATGCGGCGGGCAATGCCCGCCACCTGGGCTATGCCCCTTACTTGGACTACAGACCCCTGGCCGCAGCCGAGCCTGACGTCGCAACGATCCTGGCCCGTCATGAGTGTGCCTGGATCACACGCGAACTGGAGCAGAAGGCTCAGGGATACGCTATTGCCAACGTGGTGCCAGAACACTTACAGGAAGTCCGCTCACGTCGTGTGGAGTGGACAGATAAGACACGTGCAGCGGTGAAAGAACGTCTCACAAAGGAGATTAGTTACTGGGATCATCGTGCTGAGCAGTTGAAGGTCCAGGAGCAGGCGGGCAAACTCAACGCCCGACTAAATTCGCAAGAAGCCCGGCGTCGAGCCGATGAGCTCCAAGGTCGCCTCCAGAAGCGGATGGAACAACTCGAACTGGAAGGCAAAGTGTCCGCTCTTCCTCCGGTGGTGCTTGGAGGAGTCGTCGTCGTGCCGATGGGGCTAGTCGCCAAGATGGCAGGTCTTTCAGCGGTAACTTCTAAATCTCCGGTTGATACCCAGGCTGCCGCCGCGCGAGCACGCGAGATCATCATGGAAATTGAGCGCAGGCTTGGCTATGAACCAACCGACCGCGAGTTCGACAAGCTAGGCTACGACATCGAGAGTCGAGTACCTGGTACTGGGAAGCTGCGGTTCATTGAGGTCAAGGGTCGAGTCTCGGGGGCGGACACCATCACTGTAACCAAGAACGAAATTCTGTACTCATTGAATAAACCCGACGACTTCATCCTAGCCATCGTCGAATTTCTAGAAGGGAGTTCCCACCGGGTTCACTACCTGCGCCAACCCTTTCAGCGCGAACCGGACTTTGGTGTGACCAGCGTGAACTATGAAATGGATAAGTTGATCGCGCGAGGGGAAGCGCCCCGATGAAGCCACTCTTCACAGTCCATGAGGGAGAATTTCTAGTCGGCGATCATATCAATCGCAGGCTCGGCCGCAAGTATGATGTGTGGGTCCCAACAAAAGACAGCGGGGTAGATTTGCTTGTAACCCGCAAACGTCGGAGCGGGAGAGCCGTAGGTCTACAAGTAAAGTTCTCACGATCTTTCTCAATCCCGGAGGAGCTTGCGCGGCATCTCATTGCTACAAGCTGGTTTACGCTTGATCCAAAGAAGATTCGTAATAGTCAGGCAGATCTCTGGGTGTTTGTGATTATGACGCTAAAGCACCAGCAACACTTCGTTGTCATTCCAAAACGCGAACTTCAAAAGCGGCCTCCCCGGAACACGGGAGGGAAATGGAATCTGTACCTATGGGTGTATGACAATCAGGTGTGCTACCAGGTCCGCGAGCTGAATAAGGAACAGAAATTTGACACGATGCACCGTAGTGTTCGAAATCGTCAGCATGATTTTTCTGAATGGCTGGAGAATTGGAAATTAATCGACCAGTGCAGCAAAGGGATCCGATGACAGTCACGAGAAAGAAGCTCATCGAAGTCGCCCTCCCGCTCGAAGCGATCAACAAGGAATCGCTCCATCGAAAGCAAAAGGCACCAAAGGGCTGGCCGACCTCGTTCCACAAGTGGTGGGCGCAGCGGCCGCTGGCGGCGTCGCGGGCGGTGATCTTCGCACAGATGGTGGACGACCCCTCTGCCTACGTGGACACGCTGCGCGCGGACCCGAAGCTCAAGCGCAAAGCCGAGACCGCGCTCAAGGCCCGCCTGAAGCTGTGGGAAGAGGCCTGCGAGCTCGCCCGCAAGGCCAAGGGTACCAATCTCGCCGTGCCGGAGCCCGGACCGCAGCCGACGCTGGACGAAATGCTGGCTGACATCGAGCGCCAGCGGCTCTTCCGCATCATCGAGGACCTGGTGTTGTGGGAGAACACGAACAACGAGACCGCACTGCAGGCGGCGCGCGACGAGATCTGGCAGAGCTGGCGGCGCGCCTGCGCCGAGAACGCCGACCATCCGCGGGCGAAGGAGCTATTCGACCGCAAGAAGCTGCCCGCGTTCTGCGACCCATTTGCTGGAAGCGGCAGCATCCCACTTTCGGCGCAGTGGCTCGGACTTACGAGCTACGCGAGCGACCTGAACCCGGTGGCGGTGCTGATCAATAAGGCGATGATCGAAATCCCGCCCAAGTTCGCGGGCAAGCCGCCGGCGAATCCCGAGTCGCGCAAGGAGAAGAACCTGTTCGCGCGGGAGTGGAAGGGCGCGCAGGGCCTGGCCGAGGACGTTCGTTACTACGGCCAGTGGATGCGCGACGAGGCCGAGAAGCGCATCGGCCACCTCTACCCCAAGGTCGAGGTCACCGCCGAGATGGCGAAGGCGCGGCCGGACCTGAAGCCCTACGTCGGCCGCAAGCTCACCGTGATCGCCTGGCTCTGGGCACGCACTGTGAAGAGCCCGAACCCGGCCTTCGCCAAGGTGGACGTGCCGCTCGCCTCGACCTTCATGCTCTCCACTAAGGCGGGCAAGGAGGCGTACGTCGAGCCGGTGATCGAGAACGGCGACTACCGCTTCACGGTGAAAGTGGGGAAGCCCAAGGATACGGAGGCGGCGAAGAACGGAACCAAGCTGTCGCGCGCGAACTTCGCCTGCGTGATGTCTGGTACGCCTGTCTCTGGTGACTAC
>JAOUGR010000475.1 GCA_029857655.1 Gammaproteobacteria bacterium
CGTAAACCACGCCGATGTCGCCTTCGGCGCAGGACACGGTGACCTGCTGGCCGTCGGCGATGGTGGCCGTCGCGTTGCTGCAGCCGACCACTGCCGGTATGCCGAGCTCGCGGGCGATGATCGCGGCATGGCAGGTCCGGCCGCCACGGTTCGTGACGATTGCCGCGGCACGCTTCATGACGGGCTCCCAGTCGGGATCGGTCATGTCGGAAACGAGTACGTCGCCGGCCTGCACGCGCGACATCTCCCGTGCGCTGGCGATGATGCGCGCAGGGCCTGCGCCGATGCGTTGACCTATTGCACGACCGCTGGCGAGTACGCGGGAGCGGGCATTCAGCGTGTAGCGCTGGATCGTGCGACCGCTGCGGCTCTGGACCGTCTCGGGGCGTGCCTGCAGCACGAAGATCTCTCCGGACGCGCCGTCCTTGCCCCATTCAATGTCCATCGGGCAGCCATAGTGGCTTTCGATGACCAGTGCCTGCCGCGCCAGTTCCAGCAATTCCGGGTTGCCCAGGCAGAATCGCGCGCGGTCGGCGGGCGCGACGTCGACGGTATCAACCCAGCGTCCCGGGGAGGGACTGCTGGCGTAGACCATTTTCGACGCCTTGGAGCCAAGGTTGCGGCGGATGATCGCCCGTTTGCCGGCACGCAACGCGGGCTTGTAGACATAGAATTCGTCGGGATTGACGGCGCCCTGGACGACCATTTCGCCGAGACCCCAGGAGGCGGTGATCAGGACCACATCCGGGAAACCCGATTCGGTGTCGAGCGTGAACATGACGCCGCTTGCGCCCAGGTCGCTGCGCACCATGTGCTGAACGCCGACCGAAATTGCGACGAGGTCATGGGCGAAGCCCTGATGCACCCGATACGCGATGGCGCGGTCGTTGTAGAGGGACGCATAGACCTGGTGCATAGCCGCCAGCGCGGCCTCTGCTCCGCGCACATTCAATATTGTCTCCTGCTGGCCGGCAAACGATGCGCCCGGCAGGTCCTCGGCCGTCGCGGAAGATCGTACGGCGACGGCCCTGCCGTCGCCCGCGAGCGATTCGCAGGCGGCAAGAACTTCGCGCTGGAGACGCGGCTGGAATGGCGTGTCGAGGATCATGGCGCGGATTCGGGCACCCGTTTCCGCGAGTCGTCCGACATCGTCGACATTGAGTCCAGCGAGCAGGGAGCTGATACGGCCGCCGAGGGCGTCCTGGGCGAGAAAATCGCGAAATGCCTGTGCAGTGGTCGCGAAACCGTCCGGAACCCTGACACCCGCCTGCCCAAGCTTGCCGATCATCTCGCCTAGCGACGCATTCTTTCCGCCGACGGATTCAATGTCGGCGAGACCCAGTTTCCCGAATGGTTTTGTGTACCCGGTCAAGCCCGAACCTCGCCGTGCTGGCACCTGATACGATCGACGGAACCGCGCTTCAGGCCGCGCGGCCGATCAGTCCACGGAAGAACCCGTCATGAAACAGCGACGAACCGTCTTCTTCGTGTCCGACCAGACCGGCGTGACCGCCGAAACGATGGGGCACAGCCTGCTGACGCAATTCGAGAGCGTGGACTTCAGGCCGATCACTCTGCCATTCATCACCACGGTTGACAAGGCGCGGGAAGCGGTCAGCAAGATCGATCATGCGGCACGCGAAGAGGGCGTGCGCCCAGTGGTTTTCGCGACATTCGTCAACAACAATGTTCGCGACGCGGTGCGGCGCGCGGATTGCGTGTTCCTGGATTTCTTTGCCGCGTTCCTGGAGCCGCTCGAGCAGGAGTTCGGCCAGCCGTCGACTCATGTGCTGGGCCGTGCACACGGCATGTCGGACCTCGCCGCCTACACGATGCGCATCAATGCGACCAATTTCGCAATTGCCAACGACGACGGCGCTCAAACCCGCGACTACGATCGCGCTGACGTGATCCTGCTGGGCGTTTCGCGCTCCGGCAAGACCCCGACCTGCGTCTACATGGCGCTGCAATACGGCACCAATGCGGCCAATTATCCGTTGACCGACGAGGACCTGGACGGCGGCCGGCTGCCGGCGGCCGTCGAGCAGTACCGCCGAAAGCTGTTCGGCCTGACAATCCAGGCTGAGCGCCTGCACCAGATCCGCCAGGAGCGGCGACCGGACAGCCGTTACGCGTCGCCCCAGCAGTGCGCTTA
>JAOUGR010000302.1 GCA_029857655.1 Gammaproteobacteria bacterium
GCGGCCCAGCAGTTGTTCGAGCGACAGGGTGTTCCATATCTCGAAACGACCGACTGCTCGATCGAGGAAATCGCGAGCCGCGTGCTCGAACGCCTTTCCATCCCCAGACGTGTGCGTCCGTGATGCGAATCGTGACAAACAGCACGATTCGCCCGGGAAAAGTGCAAATACCCCTGTGATATAGTCAAATCCATGATCTCGGATCATCTCTGTGCGGTGTCATGGCGAGCCAGGCCACGATCCTTCGTGAGCCTGATGACCCTGTACGAAAGCAACTTCATACGGTTTGGCTGGCTGGTGCCGGACCTGCGCTGCATATCGGGCTCGCTGCGATCAGTCGTGGCGGGCGAGCCGGCACTCGAATTGTCGGTGCTCGAGAAGTCCCGCTACACGACGACACTCGACATGTCATACCTGTTCGACCATTCCTCTGGTCCAGTGCGAGATCCCGGACTCGAGATCCGCGTCTACCACGACGCGCGGCTTGCGGAGGCGCGTGCCACCAGCGCCGACCCGGCCCATCCTCAGCTGCGGCGGCTGTGCGCGGCCCTGCCGCGCGTGAATGACAGGCGCTGGTCCTGCAACATGCTGCTGAACAAGTGGCTGGAGTATTGCGCTGGTACCGGCCACCGGTTCGCGCCGCCGCCGGCCTGACCCGGGTCCACCCGCATGGCTGTCATCCTCCCAGGAAAATTGTCGCAGCTGAAAATGCCGGCGATCGGAAAGCCCGATGCGGTGGAAGAAGACCGCCTGCTCAAGCTTTTCTGGAATCGCGCCGAGCTCAAGAAGGAGCTCCAGGCGCTTGACGACCAGCTGCACAATCTCCGCAACAAGTTGAAGCAGCAGGAGAACGCGAATGGTCGCCTGCAGCAGCAGCTTGAGCAACTGGAGGTGCTGCTTGGCAATCCGCAGCGCGGCCACGATGCGCTGGTGCATTTCGGTCTGAAAGCGCTGTGGCGTGCCTGTCGCGAGCAGCTGGAAGTGTTTTCCGGGGAACTCAAGCGCCAGAAGCAGGATCGCGAGCGCAAGAACCAGCTTGAGCAATTCCAGCAGGACCGCAATGAGCGGCTAATGGTTGCAGACGAGCGCCTGCGTCAGTCGCAGGAAGTCGCCGACGCGGAGCGGCAGCGCCTGCGTCAGCGCGATGAGTTGATGGCGAAACTCAAGGGGTTCTGGAATTACTTCCGGCGCCGCGAACTCGTGACGGAAATTGTTGCGCAGCGCGAACGCTGCGTGGTCGCCGAAAGGCAGCTCGCCGACATGAGCGAGGCGCATCGCACGATAGAAAAGGAGCCCTGGCCTGAGTTTCCGGGCCTGACGATCGAGGGTCGCCGCATGGTCAATCTGGCGGTCATCGCCTATGCGCAGATCCTTTACGCACGTCTCGCGGCTTCGGGACTCGCAATGGACTCACGGCTGGCAAACAACCGCAGCGTGGAAAGCGCGAAGTGCGGCGATATCGATGCCTGCCTGGCGCGGCTGAAGGAAATCGTGGCCGCGCTTGCACAGGTGAAGTCGCAGGACGGCATCATGGTGGAGATCAAGAAGCGCACCGACAAGATGGGACCCGGTGCCACCTGGCGCTCACAGAACGAGACCGTGCCGCAGCCGGCCTCGCTGCCACCGGCGGCCAGCGGCGGCGTGCCCGACGCAAATGTGCTCGTCGACGACTACTGGGACGTCTACAAGATCCTGCTGCGCTAGGACGCCTCGGATCCGGCCGGCGTTCCGCCGTGCGAGAACAGGCCGATCCGGCGGCGCCAGCCGTTGAGGTCGTCGAGCCACACGTAGAACAGCGGCACGAAGAACAGCGACGTGATGCTGCCGAAGAACAATCCCGACATCAGCGCGCGCGCCATCGGGTAGTACGCCGGGCCGTCTCCGCCGATCTGGGTGTTGCCGGCGGCGAGGGGAAGCATTGCGAGCAATGTGACCAGCGACGTCATCAGGATCGGTCGCAGGCGGTGACGCGCCGCCTCCAGGATTGCGTCATGGCGATTCATGCCCTCATTGCGCAGGTCGATGACGTGCGCAATCAGCACTATGCCGATATTCACGATGACACCGATCAGGATCATGATACCGAGCATCGCCATGAAGGTCATCGGTGTCGCGCTGATGGTCAGCCCCCAGAACACACCGACGATCGCGAACACAATCGACGTGATGATCGACACGGGGTACAGCAGCGATTCGAACAGCGATGCCATGACGAGGTAGATCAGCACGACGGCGAGCAGGATGTTGATTATCATGTTCTGCGCCGTGTCATCGCTGTCCTCGACGCTGCGGCCGTACTTCCAGGCCACACCGGCGGGGAGCGGGAACTGCTCCATGACCGCCTCGACGCCCTTCTTGACCTCATCGAGCGTCGAATCGCGCGACACGATGCCTTCGATGGAAACCGAAGTCAGCCGATCAACGCGCTCGATCGTGCGCGCACTCTGGTCGATCCTGAAGCTTGACACTGCACCCAGTGTGCTACGCGCGCCGTCGGGCAGGTACAGCGGCGTGGCCGCGAGGTCCTCGATGGTCTGCCGGTCATCCGCACGGAAAGCCATGCGCATCTGGATCTCGCGGTCGTCGGCCCGGAAATCCTTGAGCCTGTCACCGCGCATCGCGATGGCCACGGTCTGCGCAACATCTTGCGGTGTCAGGCCCAGCCGCGCTGCGCGGTCGCGGTCGACGATGATCTGGACTTCCTGCTCACCGGCCTTGGCTGTGGTGCGCACCGAGTCGAAACCAGGCACGTCGCGAAGCCTCTTGACGACATCGCGCGAGAGTCCCACCAGTTCCTCCGTCGACTCGCCGGCCAGGTGCATGCTGAAGCTACCTGCGCCGCCCTGGTCCCCTTCGTCGAACCGAAAGCTCGGCTTGCCGATTATGATCTCCGGCATGTTCGCCTCGATCTCCTTCATCAGTTCGCGCGGCTCCATTGGGAGCTGATCGCGCGGCTTCAGCTTGATCGCGCTGGTGGCTTGATCGGGCGTGAAATAGCTGTAGACGAGCTCGATGCCGAAGCGCTCCTTGTTCTCCTCGAGGTAGGCCTCGACCCTCGTGACCGCTTCCTCGATCCGAGCCAGCGGATAAGTGCCCTCGATGTGAAACGGCAGATACAAGCGGTCGGACGCATCCTGCGGGAACATGTCGACCTTGAGGATTCCGGTTGCGAACAGCGGTATCGGCGAAAGCACGGTCAGCAGCACGAACAACGCACCCTTCCACTTGTGGCGGAACAGCCAGTCCAGTCGCCGCAGGTACCATTCCTGGAACCGCGCGAAGCGTGAGCCCTCCGTGATTGGCGGCGGAGACGGGAAGCGCGCGGTCAG
>JAOUGR010000152.1 GCA_029857655.1 Gammaproteobacteria bacterium
TCCAGTTACGCGAGCGACGCCGACGAAACCGGCGCCAGGAACTTTGACCCAGACACGGTCGCCAGGACTGAGTAGCTGAAGAGTCTTGCTGTACCAAGGACCTCCGCCGCCGCAGATGAACCCGAGCTCGACGGCATCCGCCCAAGACCTGGTTTCGCTATGCCCGTATGAACAGTAGAACTCGCCGTTCCACGGCTCGCTTGGCCCGCTGACGGTCGTTGCGGCGTTGACTTGAGTTTGAACTGGATCAAGTAGCCACGTCCGACTAAGCAGCTGCTCTGCGCCGTTCGCAAAGACTTGGAAGCAAAGGACGTTGATAGGGATATCTCGCTCACTCAAGTAAGCAACGATGCGTTCTGTGCTTTCGTCAAGAGCGGCGGCGACAATGATGATCTGGTGGTTTTGGTTTAGTTCCTCTTCGTCAAGAGGGTGACCAAAGCGCTGGCGGAAGTCATCGGCCAAATTCTTGCCGGGCGCGAAACGGCTGTAGATGGAGGCGATGTCCTCTGACTTTAGTTTCTCCACCCAGTGAGCGTAGTCGAGCGCTTGCGCCACGACTTCACGTGGCGTGCGGTCCCGCTTCAGTTCAATCAAGACAAGAGATCCATCGGGGGCCAAAGCCAGTAGATCAATGCGTCCGCCGTATCCGGTGTCCTCCTGCCTTCCAATTAGCATCCACTCGTCGGAGAGCAGGCGGGGCGCCTTAACGATCATGTCTTCCAGCAACTGCTCCCTCGACAGTGCGGACTCAGTCAACAGTACCGGTTGCGGGCCCACTTTCCATAGAGCGGTTCTGATAGGCATAGAAGAACTCCCCGTTACGGCGCCCAACGTTCGCGTTTTGCCGCGCCGCGCGCAGCGCGTAGCGCGGAGTGAAAGGCGTCGGTCAACAACGCGGTGTTAGGCGGCAGGCGTCCATGCGGTGCGTTCATAGCCACTCCACGGTACGGACAAGCCAAGTCGTAGGGACAAAGCGGACCCTAAACTTCTGGCGCTTGCGCTCTTGCGACTCGCGGTACACAACGGTGAAATGGTTCTTGTGCACTTCCGCCCTTACGAATTCTGCGCCTCTGTCTATGCAATAGCCGCGGCCGATGCGTTCAACGACTTGGCGTGTCAGGCGAAGGTCGATCGCCGCAAAAATGGCGAGTGGGAGAACCAGCGCTCCGATACCACCTACGACGTTGAACGCAAGCCGAACCTCGTTGCTCATTTCGAGACGTGCGCAAAGCCATAGGACGCCTAACGTGAGACCGTAGAGCGCAACAATGATCACGGGGGCCATCTGCCGCCTAACGTTCACGATGAGCGCCGCGCGCGCCCACCTTTGCCATTTGTGCCTTACGTTTCACGCGTGCGCTCCATCGTGCTGTTAGACCGCAGTCAGCGATAGTCGCTTTGATCCGGATGCGTCACTTGCATGAACTCACGCAATTTCTCGCTGCGACGCTTGTAGATGTACTCGCGAATGGCGGCAATGTACTTGCGTCGATCTTTTGCGACGTCGATCGACTCGGGAATGTAGTTGGCCTTCAGGCGATTGCACACCATGCAGCTGAGGATGAGGTTGTCGAGTTCGCGGCCCTTACCGCCTTTTGACGCAGGGACTAGGTGATCTTCCGTGGCCATCATGAAGCGGTCGTAGTCCGCTGTCAGATCCATACCACAGTAGACGCAGCGACCTTTGTCGCGCTCAAAGAGCTGGACAAACTTGGACTTGGGCGGATGTGCCATCTGCGGTCTAACGTTCGCAATGACGCGCACGAGCGAGCGCCAAAGGCGATTGCAAAGTGTCGCTGTCGATTGCGCGGTTAGTTTGCATCGGACCAGGATAGGGCGCCCTCGTTTGCCCACTCCGTGAGCTGCGCCTTCAGCTCGGCCTCTTTATCAGCTGTAGAAAGAACGGTTAACCCTGCATCTTTGTGGGACCGGTATACGGTGCCCCACATCTCGAGCACCTGTGCGAACAATTCGCGATCCTCGTTCGGCACTTTGGCGGTGAACGTGATCTGGACGCGGCGGGCAGTCATGCAAACTAACGTTCCCAGTAACCGGCGCGCGCAGCCGGACCTGCGCATAGCACGGCGCTGGCGCGCGCGTCCGCGTTGACTGGGCGGTTAGGCTGCATTCCCAGGTACGCGCAAAAAGCACACCGCGACCGCAAAGATGACGGTCAACAACAACACCTCGGCCGACCCGATTCCGATCACGAGCAGAAGGGTCCTTGCGAACCCCTCCGTGATCACCGAGAGTCTCGTGAGTTCCTCAACTCCAACTAGAACAAGGAACACTAGACCGTACATCAGCACCGGGAGGATCGAGTAGGAGAAGAACAATATCGCTCCCTTGAATTTACGTCGCGTGCCTCTCCGCACCTGCTGGATCTGTCGAGCAAAGACCCCGATTGGAATGAGGATGATCAGCCAGAACAATACCGAAGCTAACTGTTCACTCATCCCCACCTCTGCGAGAGTCAAGACCGGCCTCCACGCAGCCTAACGTCCGCAGCCACCGGCGCGCGCCCGGTGAGCCCTGCAAAGTACGGAACTTGTGCGCGCGTCCGCGTGCGCTGCGCTGTTAGCGCGCAGGCCTCCTTGTGCGCGGCCAGGCCCTTGGATCCCGGGCAGTGTGCAGCACCCTGAAAACAACGATGCGCGAGGCTTCGGCGCGGTAGAAGACAGCGTAGGGAAACTGCGAAGTGATCGCGCGCCGTACATCGCCGCGAACTTTCGCGAACATCTCAGGATAGCGTTCGATGGCGTCAAAGGTCGAAGCGACGGCGCTGAGAAACCGCTCACCGAGGCCCTCGAGCTGTTCTTCGTAGTACGCGAAGGCGCTCGCAAGGTCTTCCCCGACCCGGCGGCGGTAGACGAGCGGCAGAGACACTAGCGCCGCCGAGCTTCGGCGAGCACCTGGTCTCGAGAAACAACGTCGTCTGGGTTCCGCTCGTGTTCAGCGACAGCCTCGTCTATGAGCGCGCGATGAGCATCGCCTAGCGGTACGGTCTCCGGGTTTGCAGCCAGACTGACCCAGATGATCTCTGCGATGCGCATGCGCTCCTCGGGAGGCAGCTTCAGGAGTTCTGCAACGTCCGCGTCGCTCATGTGCGTAGCCTACCACTTCGCTTTCCTGCGCGCTAACGTGCCCGGTAACCGGCGCGCGCAGGCCAACCAACGCACATGGCGGCACGTCCGCGCGCGTCCGCGTTGACCGGGGGGTTAGATTGCAAGGGTCGAAGTTGTTTGCGATGCGATCTCTTCATAGAGCCCTTGCCCATTCGGCAGGCTGAAATCGGCGTCGTGCGTCCAAGGCACGTTGGCGCTTTTGTTCGGAAAGTCGGCGATGCTCATAGAGAGTATGAACTCGCGCCCATCCCAGGTGAACTTCGCGCGTTGATGGGGTCGACCGAGCACCAGGACAAAGCTGCCAAAGGCCTGGGGGTGGTACTGGTGCTCGTAAAGCGCGATGCCTTCGGATTCCAGATGTCTGAGGATCCGGAGGAGGTTTTCAAGGTGGGCGATCGCCGCACTGCTATCGCTCATACTTGCAATCTAACGTTCGCGTTGTGCCGCGCTGAAGAAGGCGCGGGAGCGCCGCCCGCAAGCGTCGGTCACCAACGCGCTGTTAGGTGGCATTTTGAAGGCGCCCTAGCACGCACTCATGTTGATCAGCGAGGTGGATGGCCCGGGCGGGCGGCCTATCTTCCTCACACGAAACAAAGAGGCAACCATGCATTTCTCGCTCGGGTCTACAAAGTAGATCTTTCGGTCTTTGGGATCCCAGCGTGCCGGTGTCGCGGTGAATGGATCATGGAGCTCGCGGACGGTAGCCGCAAGGAACTGTGGGATATCGGCGTCTCGAACGTTTTCGTTGATCAACTGAACCAGGAGAGTGGCCAGACGGAATCGACCGTCAGTGATGTGCATCTGTCGTAGCATTTCGCGAGCCTTTAGCTGGCCATCAATGAACTGAGCGACAAGCAGACTCCCAAACGGATCGAGGACGAACTCCCAAGCGGTTGGCTCAATGTGCTTTTCACGTAGCCGGACAGTCTCCTTCTCCATTTCGCTCCAAGGCAAACGAAGCGCTGCGGCGTAGTCCGGAGCGAAAGCTGCGTACCGATTCAGAATGCGATTCTTCTGGCCGAGATAAAAAGCCAGCCAGTGAAGTCTGTCGGTGCCGTATTCCGGATTCTGGATTGGTGGATGCTCTAGTGCCTTCTTTAGCAGGTGGAATTCCGCGCCTGCGATGCCATCCGGGTCGAATGCCGCGATGCCCTCCGGGCGAAGTATCTCTTTCAGTTCTGCGGCATGTGCCTTCGCTAAATCTGGGTTCGCCATGAGCAGACTATCCAGAAAAGGCAGGGTCATTCCGATGGCCACGAGGCCGATAGCTTTACCAACCCAGGTGTCAGCACCCCGTAGGTTCCGCCTCGCGAACTGAAGCTGCTGCTGCCACGCGTGGTATGCCGAGTCGTAATTGCCCTTTCGCAGATCAATATGCATCTCTGCGATCGCAAGCCGAATTAGCACGAGGTAAGCATCGTTGTAGTAGATGTCCGCGGCGGCGTAATGGTCTAGCCCGTAAAGCGTCTTGTAACGCTGAAGGAGTTCCTTGTTCTCACCGAGCACGGCAGGTGCCTTGTCGAACGGAAGGCAATCTTTAAACGGCGTCCAGTCGGGATCGAGCCAGCACGTGACCTGATTCCCCTCAACAGTAGGTCGTAGAGCCTTTGAGCCGCGCACCATCTCTTGAATTTGTGCATGGGGCGCGTTACGGGCATACAGCGCCTTTACTTGTATACCGTGTTGTATGAAATCGGTTCCCGTAGGCGCGGTCAGACCCAAAATGGCGATCGCGGCGTTCTTCTTGTCTTCAATCTGGGGAGCTCCCTTGGATAACTCCCTTTGCGCCGACGAAGGTGCAGCGTCCAGGAATCGATTGGCAGCGGACCAAATAACAACGACGGCGACGATCCCGGCCAGCAACCAACCGCCAACCTTCGCGAAACGACGAGCGACCGCTACGGTGCTAAGCATTGGCTCCACGCTCGTTTATGCCACCTAACGTTCGCAGCCACCGGCGCGCGCCCGGTAGCCCTTGCAAAGCACGACCTTCGCGCGCGCGTCCGTGTGGGCTGCGCTGTTAAGCGGCAACACTAGCCTAAAGGTGCCGCTGCGGGCAGATGCTGCCGCCGAATACCGCCCAGCATTGGCCAGCTGCTGCCTTGGCCTGGCGGGTACCACCTTGGAAGCGGTGAGGTGACCAAACTTCCACATGCCGAGAAACGGGGCGCCTTTGCTTGGGAGCCTGCCTACGCTGATCGGGGTGCTTGGCATGTGCTCTGCGTGTTGCCGTTTAACGTTCGCGTTTTGCCGCGCCGCGCGCAGCGCGTAGCGCGGAGTGAAAGGCGTCGGTCAACAAC
>JAOUGR010000153.1 GCA_029857655.1 Gammaproteobacteria bacterium
GCGAGGCCACGCAGGCGCGCACGCAATGCCGCCACGGATCAGCCAGCCGCGGCTGGCTCGTGCTCGCGGTGATAACGATGGACTGCCCAAAGCATGCTTTCCACGAGGCACTTGTGGCCGAGGTTCTCGATGATATTGCGAGCCGCGTCCGGGGAGCGAACTTGGCCCAGCTTCCTTTCGGCGAGACTGAAATAGCTCGACTGATTTCGATACTGCCAAAGCAGCTCGCGAACCGCCATCTTCTGCTGGTATACCTCCCAGACGCCCAAGGCCAGGGGCAGGAAACCCATCAGGAAAATCACGAAGGACTTCAATGAGATTTCATGGAACGGAATGATACGGGCCAGGGGTTCCTTGAATAGCAACAGACACGCGGCCATGATGGCAAGGCCAACCAGCAGCGCGACCTTGATCCGCTCAAGCCAGTGATGCCGGCGCGTCAGGCGCAGTATCTTGCTCCTGAAATAGCGCGCCTGGCTTTCGATCCACTGCCTGCGGACGATCTGCAGGCGCACCATCAATTCATCGGCGCCCACCGGAAGATCATCGTCGATCCATCCTTCGGCGGCGCGCAGCACGTAGGAAATCCAGCTGAATCCGCTGAAATGGCTGATACCAGTAACATCCAGCAAGTGGGGCACATTGACCCGCTCGGAAACGCCCGCTACCGACAGGAAGAACCGGGTGCGCAGCGTCTCGGCTATGACCCGGTACATAAGCTGCCGGGAAAACCAGCGGCGACGATGAGCGTATCGCGTCACTGCAATAGCGACCAAGAATGCGGCTACATAGCCATACATGAGCGCCGGCAGAGCCCATAGCTTCGCATACACAAGGAACAGCAGCCCCATGATGACCGCGAGCCATCCCATCGACTGGAACACCCAGTCCGCGCGCCGCTGGTTGTGGACCGCCAGATAATCAGCCTTCGCAAACTCGCCTGCCGCGTGTATCAGGGAAGCATTCACTTCAGCAGGTAGCTCGGTCGGCGCCGCGAGCGTCGCAAGAGCTTCCGGCGATGGTGCCAGCGCGAGAAAGCGGCTGTTGTAGTCGTTCAACTCGCCCAGGATTTCGGCGAGGCCCGCTGGCAGTTGATGATGAACACGCAGGCGGCACGGCCCGAGGTCGCCGCTGAGAAACTGCTCCCGCGCCGGGAGCGCTTCACGACCGTCATTTCCCGCCCGCCGCATCGGAATCCAGCAGGCAAAATCGGGTCCGCTCATGGCGCCCGATTCGACATCGGTGAATTGAACGGGTTGAAGCGCCATATCGGGCTCCGGAAGCGCATGCAAAAATCGCAGCAGGACCTGAGACGTGCCGCCGACTAGGCCGGTGTTGACGCCATCCCAAAGGGCCAGGACCAGGTTGCTCTTGCGGGCTAGACACTCGGCGAGTCGGTGGTACAGTGCATCCCTGGCCACAGGACCCAGTGGCGTTTCATCCGACCGCAGGCTTGTCGGTATCGGCAACTCGACCCGCTCAACGCCGGGCTGTGCCAGGATTTCCTGGATCTCGGCCAGCGATTCGGACGAAAAGTCCGCGGTGTATTCGTCCAGCGGCATCGGCAGCAAGGCTGTCACGGGCAGCCGGTGACGCAGCGCCACCCGGACGACAATGCGATCGGCACCGTCCGCCATGCCGCACACGATTCGCAAGGGGGTATCGGGCAGGCGCTGACGTAAATCTGAAAACACCCGATACAGTGCCGCCTCGGCGGCAGCGATATCGTCAGCATGCGGGTCGCGGTGACCGGTCACGCCAATCAGAAGCGGTGTCGCCGAAAGCTGGCTGGAGTGACGGAGTTCGACCACATCAAATCATCCGAGTAGGACGCTACAATAATCGTACCCGAGATCTCCCGTGTCACACTCAGTTGACAACAACTCAGGTTCTTGCGAAGTGACGGGCTGCGACTCCTGATGCGGTGCAAAAAGCGTCGCACCGAGCCGGTTCCCGCTAGACTTCCCGGATGACAGTCGCGCTGCCCAATCTCATGCACTTCGACGAAGATGCCTGGGACGACCTCCTCAACTACATCGAGGAGCGCCGCGTCATCCCGATCATCGGCCCCGAACTGCTGCGCGTGCAGACGGACCAGGGTCTGCAGCCCCTCCACGAGTGGCTGGCCGCAAAGCTCGCCGCGCGCCTATCGGTTGATACCCAGGTGCTCCCGCAGCCGCCGACGTTGAACGACGTCGTCTGGGCCTACAGGAGCCAGCGCGGGCGTCGCGAGGAGGCCTACACCCGCCTGCGCTCGATCCTGCGTGAGGTCGAGTTCGAGCCGCCGCTGGCGCTGCGGCAGCTGGCGCAGATCACGGATTTCGATCTCTTCATCACGACCACCTTCGATTCCCTGCTCGAGCGCGCCGTGGACCTGGAGCGCCATGGCGGTGAGTCCGCGACCGAGGTAATCGCCTTCGCGCCGAATCGCGTGGCGGACTTGCCGATGGAGCGCAGCCAGCTGCAGCACACCGTCGTATACCACCTGCTCGGCCGGCTATCGGCCGCTCCCACCTACGTCGTCACTGACGAGGACCTGCTCGAATTCGTCTGTGCGCTGCAGTCCGAGCATCTGGCGCCTGAGAAACTATTCCACGAGCTCGAGCACAATCACCTGCTGGTGATCGGGAGCGACTTCTCCAACTGGCTGGCTCGTCTCTTCCTGCGCATGACCAAGCGCAAGCGGCTGTCCGACCCGCGCGACGTCGGCGAAGTGCTCGCCGACAACCATACCGCCCAAGACAAGCGGCTGGTGACATTCCTGCAGCAGGTGAGCGGTCGCACGCACATTTACGGCGGCGCAGAGAAGTTCGTCGCCGAACTTCACGCCCGCTGGTTGAAGCGTCAGGCCGGTACGGCGGCCCCGTCCGGCCTCGCGGCGGCCCCGTCCCGCCTGGCGGCGGTCCCGCAGCGCTTTCTCCCGCCGTCGCGCGAGATGCCAGAGAATGCGATCTTCATCAGCTATGCGCGCGAGGACCTGCACGCCGTACAGCAGCTCAAGGCGGCCATGAGCGCGGCTGGCCTAACGACATGGTTCGACCGCGAGCGGCTGGAAGTCGGCGACGACTACGACGCGAAGATTCGCGCCAATATCAGCCGCTGCAGTTTCTTCATACCGGTGATTTCAGAGACGACACAGCGCCGGCACGAGGCCTATTTCCGTCGCGAGTGGAACTACGCCGTCAATCGCTCGCTGAACATCGCAGAGGGCGGCGTTTTCATCCTGCCAGTTTGCATCGACGATACCCCTGAAGCCGAAGCGCTGGTACCCGACAAGTTCAAGGCACTCCATATCACGCGGATGCCGAGCGGTGAGCCGACACCTGAATTCCTGCGTCGTCTCAAGGACCTTTTCAGCGGGCGTCGTGCGTGAGCGATCGTAGGGACGACCTCAGCGCCCCGGTTGCGATGGATCCCGAGAATCCCTGGGTCGGGCTATCTTCCTACACCGAGGAGAACCGCGCTTCTTTCGAGGGCCGTAACGAGGAGGCCGCAGAGCTTGCCCGCCGGGTCCTACGCAAGAGCATCACGGTGCTGTTCGGCCAGTCTGGCCTGGGCAAGACCTCGCTCCTGCAGGCCGGCCTCGTACCACGGCTGCGCCGCGAAGGCTTCTGCCCCGTCTACTTGCGAGTCGATTACAGCGACGAGTCGCCGCCACCATCAGAACAGATCAAGCAGGCAACCTTCCGGACCGCTGCCACGGCTGGCCACTGGACGAGGCCCGGCACAGCAATCGAAGGCGAATCGCTGTGGGAGTTCCTGCACCACCGTGGCGATCTGCTGCGCGACTCGAGCGGCCGTACGCTGCTGCCGCTGCTGATCTTCGACCAGTTCGAGGAAATCTTCACGCTCGCGCAGACCAATGCCGCGGGCCAGCTCCGGGCAAAGCAGTTCCTCGAGGACCTCGCCGATCTCGTTGAGAACCGCCCGCCAGCAGCACTGGAGGCCCGTCTCGACAATGACGAAGCCGCCGCCACGGAATTCGACTTTGCGCACGCTGGCTATCGCATTCTGATTGCACTGCGCGAGGACTACCTTGCCAATCTCGAGGGCATGAAAGACATCATGCCTTCGATCACACAGAACCGGATGCGCCTCGCCCGCATGACGGGCGCACAGGCGCTGGCCGCCGTCGTGAAGCCCGGCGGTCGTCTGGTGTCGCGGGAGGTGGCCGAGTCGATCGTGCGATTCGTTGCGGGCGGCGCGGAGCTCGCCAACGCGGAGGTCGAGCCTTCGCTGCTCAGCCTCATCTGCCGCGAGCTCAACACGGTGCGCCAGGCGCAGGGGCGTGCGGAGATTTCCGCCGACCTTTTGGCAGGGTCGCGCGACACGATCCTGTCGGAATTCTACGAACGCGCGCTTGCGGATCAACCGCCTGGCGTCCGGCGCATCATCGAGGACGAGCTGCTGACCGATTCCGGCTACCGCGAGAGTTGGGCCGAAGAGCGGGTAAAAAAGGCCCTGGCGGCGGCGGGGGCAGCTCCAGACGCCCTGACAAAACTCGTCGATCGACGCCTGCTGCACATCGAGAAACGGCTCGACACGCGCCGTGTCGAGCTCACGCACGATGTCCTGTGCGGCGTGGTCAAGGCGAGCCGCGAGCTGCGGCTCGAACGCGAGGCAGCTGAAGAAGCTGAGAGGCGAATCGCGGTCCAGAAGGCACGGGCCGAAGCCGCGCGCAAGGCGCTCCTGCGATCACGGAAGATCGCCGCCGGCTGCGCGCTGCTGGCCATCGTCGCAATCGCCGCCAGCGTGTTCGGCTACATCGGCATGAAGCGCGCGCAGACCACGCGACAGATGGCCGAGACTGCGCGCAGCGAGTCAGAGCGCCTGATCGTCTACTTGTTCGACGATTTCTCCCGCGAGCTCGAGCCAGTAGGCCGGCTCGATATCGTCGCCGAACTGGCGCGACACGTGCTCGAGTATTACGAGGGACTGCCGGGCGAGCTGCGCACGCCCGAGACTGACCGCAATCGTGCCATGGCGCTGGCACGCTACGGTGCGGTACTGGTCAACCAGGGCAATCTCAGCGAAGCAAAGACGGCGCTGGATGATTCGATCCAGACGCTTGATCGGATGCGCCAGGAAGGCGATTCGTCCGAGCCGACTGCGATCGGTCTTGCGCTGGGACTGAGCGCAAGAGCGCGCGCCTTGCACGCGGGCGGTCGCTCCACGGACTCATTGGCGCCGGCCGCGCGAGCGGTCGAGGTGATCAAGCCGGTCGCCACGGCGGCTCGTTCATCAGTTGCCGCACGCCGAACCTACGGAGCGGTGTTGACCTATCGTGGATTCCTGCAACTGCGCCAGAACCAGGCAGAAGCGGCGGCGGCAAGCCTGGAGGCGGCCCGCGACGCCCTGCACAGCCTCGACGCCTTGCGCCTGGCCGACCTGGATGCCGCCGCAAAA
>JAOUGR010000154.1 GCA_029857655.1 Gammaproteobacteria bacterium
GCTGGCTGATCCGTGGCGGCATTGCGTGCGCGCCTGCGTGGCCTCGCTCACCATTGGCACGGCCGATGCCTGCCCCCGAATTCATCGGCTGGTTGCAGGAATTTCGTGCAAGTAAGGATTGAACCCGGCGGAGCGCGCGTCACGCCACGGCGGTGGCCAGCGCGTAATTCTTTGCCCGTGTGTCAGATCAGCTGACACTTTCCTGTTTGCGATACCTGAAGGCTCCGCGCCGGCGCTAGAATGGCATTCTGCCAGCGTCATAGACAGCAAGCGCACATGCGGGCACTCATTGTTGCGGTCGGCACTTCGCTAGTCCTGTGCCACTCCGCCGTAGCCGGCGACCTGGAAACCGAAGCGACCCGATTCTCGCAGCGGAATTTCGCGGAATTCCTGGAATTGCTTTCGATGCCAAATGTCGCGAGCGAGCCCCGCGACATCCAGCGGAATGCGGATTTTCTCGAGACCGCGTTCCACAAGCGCGGTTTTGAGGTGAAGCAGCTTGGCAATCCCGCGCAGCGACCCGCCGTCTTTGCCGAATACACCGGCAAGGTCGCTGGCGCCAGGACGATCCTGTTCTACATTCATTTCGACGCACAACCCGTCATTCCGGGGCAATGGGCACAGAAGGATCCATTCGAGCCGGTGGTCAAGAAGCTCGATGCCAATGGCCAGTGGGCCAGTGTCGGCCGCGACCAGTTATCCGCCGAGCCCCTGGATCCGGAACTTCGGGTGTTCGCGCGCGCAGCGTCGGACGACAAGGCCCCGATCATGATGATGCTGACGGCGATTGATATCCTGCGTGCGCGAGGGCAGTCTCCGGCCATCAATATCAAGGTGATCCTGGATGGCGAAGAAGAGATCAGCTCGCCCAGTCTCGCCGGCATGGCTGCAGCCAATCATGAGCTGCTCGCGGCCGACGCTTTTGTCATTCTCGATGGGCCTGTGCACGGCTCAGGCCGTCCGACACTGGCGTATGGTAACCGCGGCATCACGCAGGCGACGTTGACAATCTTCGGCCCGAAGAATCCGCTGCACAGCGGTCACTACGGCAACTACGCACCGAACCCCGCCATGCGGCTGGCGAGGCTGCTGGCGACAATGAAGGACGACGATGGGCGCGTGCTGATTCCCGGCTACTACGATGGCGTCGAGATCACACCGGCCGACCGGGAGGTTCTCGCCAGAACCGGCGATGATGAAGTGGCGCTGCGCAAGCGCCTCGGCATCGCGGAGTCCGAAAAGGTCGGCGCCACCTATCAACTGGCCCTCCAGTACCCGTCGCTGAATGTGCGCGGCATGTCATCGGCTGCTGTGGGCGACAAGGTTGCGAACATCGTGCCGAGCGAAGCGGTCGCGGAAATCGACATGCGCACGACCCCGGAAACCGACGGCCGGCACCTGTTTGCACTGGTCAGGGAGCATATCGAGCGGCAGGGTTTCCATCTGGTCGATGGCCAGCCGACCGACGATGACCGGCAACGCCATGTCAAGCTCGCCAGCTTTCACCTCGGCGAGGTGCAGGCTGCAGAGCGAATGCCGATGGATTCTGCGGTCGGCCAATGGGCGCTGCATGCCCTGCAGTCGCCGACCGGGCCTGTGCCACGGGCTGAGCCTGTGCGCATTCGCATGATGGGTGGCACGGTGCCGACCGACGTTCTCGTCTCTGCGCTGCACCTGCCCTTCATCCAGGTCCCCACGGTCAACCCCGACAACAACCAACATGCGCGCGACGAGAATCTGCGCATTGGCAACTTCATCACCGGGACCGAGTCGATCTACAGCCTGCTTACCACGGCTTTTTCCGGTGACTGACCAGGACTGACGAGCGCATGAAAAAATTGTCCAGGCGCACTTTCCTTGGGATGACAAGCGCTGCCGCTGCGCTGGCCGCCGCCGCAAGTGCAGAGACCGGCGACCAGCGTGCAGCGACACCTGGTTCGCTTACGGAAGGCGTCCAGCCGATCACCGCACAAGAGCACGCCGCGCGGATCGCCAAGTTGCAATCCTTGATGCGCAAGCGAAAGGTCGCCGCACTCCTGGTCGAATCGGGATCGACACTCGAATATTTCACCGGCATTCGCTGGCGGAGGTCCGAGCGCACGACCGCGGCGCTGATACGGAGCGAGGGAGAAGTCGTAGTCGTCACGCCTTTTTTCGAAGAACCCAGCATCCGCGAAACGTTGAAGATTTCCGCCGACGTTCGGACATGGAACGAGGACGAAAGTCCTTTCGATCTGATCGCCAGTGCCTTGCGCGAGCGCCTTGCGGCGTACGGCGCGCTCGCCGTCGAGGATACAACGCGCTATTTCATCATCGATCGTGTCGGCAAGGCTGCCGGCACCGGACCGAAAATCGTTTCAGGCGAAGGACTCGTCAACACCTGCCGCATGATCAAGTCATCCGCGGAGCTGGCATTGATGCAGGCCGCCAACGACGTCACGTTCGCCGCTCTGAGTCACGTGCATGGGCGAATCGAAGCGGGTATGAGCGGTACCGACATCATGAAGATGATGGTCGAGGCGACAGAAGCGCTTGGCGGCAGCTACCTGTTTGCACTGGTGCTGCTGAACGAGGCAAGTGCTTATCCGCATGGCACAGAAAAGCCGCAGGCGATCCGCAATGGATCAGTCGTGCTCATCGATACGGGCTGTTCCGTGCACGGCTACCAGTCCGACATCTCCAGATCCTGGGTCTTCGGTGAACCGTCGCCGCGCCAGCGGGACGTCTGGGACATGGTGAAGCGCGGCCAGGAGATCACGCTCGAGACGGCGAAGATTGGCATTCCAGTCGGCGCGATCGACAAGGCCGTGCGCGATTACTACGAGGGTAGGGGATGGAGCAAGGACTATGGCTTGCCCGGGACCTCGCACCGGACCGGCCACGGGATCGGATTGGACGGGCATGAGCCGCCCTACCTGATGCGCGCCGATACGACTCCGCTCGAGCCAGGCATGTGCTTCTCCGACGAGCCCGGCATCTACATCCCGGGAGAATTCGGCATCCGGATGGAGGATTGTTGGTACATGACGGAGGCAGGTCCGAAGCTCTTCACACCGTTGGCCAAGTCCATCGACGACCCGATCTGATCATTGCGGGGAGCGCCACAGATGAGCCGGGCATTCATCAAGGAATCCGATGGCGAGGAGGGCGATGAACTGCCGGAACTCCGGGTCAGTCCGCATCGCAACCTGGTCACGCCTGTCGGCAAGGGCCTGATCGAGACCACGGTTGAACGGCTGCAATCCGGATTGACGGAAGCGCGTGCAGCAGCGGACCGCGCAGCGATCAAGCAAATTCAGCGCGACCTGCGGTACTGGACCGAGCGTTTGCGGACAGCCGAAGTCGTCGCGACTTCGCGGGCGACCGGCAAGGTGCGGTTCGGGTCCACTGTCACGCTGGAGAAACGGGACGGGCAGCGCCTCAAATACCAGATAGTCGGGGAAGACGAAGCCGATCCGGCCAATGGAAAGATCTCGTTCGTGTCGCCGATT
This sequence comes from Gammaproteobacteria bacterium, assembly GCA_029857655.1. Lineage (GTDB taxonomy): Bacteria > Pseudomonadota > Gammaproteobacteria > Steroidobacterales > Steroidobacteraceae > SCUD01. The sequence continues at coordinate 3,492 of JAOUGR010000154.1, forward strand.
GCGAAATTGCTGATTGGGTCCGCCGCCAGCGAAGTTGTCCCGCTCGCAGATGGGGAAGCCGAAATCCTGGAGATCGGATAGCAGGTCGAGCCGCCGCCGCCAATTGCGTGCGCATTGTCTGCATATTCTTCTGCATTTGTTGCTGATAGCCCTGCGTCGTGATGTTGGCAGGAACCGCCCAGCCCGACCGGCCCTGACTCATCATCGCCTGGTCGTGCCCGCCCATGCATTTTCCGGCCATCAGATGCCCCGGCCACAATACGCTGGGGTCCATCATCATCCGGTCCATGTGCCCGTCGCCCCCCATGTTGGGCAACTGGGCGATTGAACGCAGGTGATCCTGCAGTCCGGACCAGTGTTGCGCCATCGCCTGTTGCGGGATCGCGGGGTCAATTCAGATCAACCAATATCCCCATGCAGTCCGCGACTCAATAGGTACATTCCGTGCCGGGTCGCTTGAGGCCCGAAATCTGGATACGCCTACAGCAGCCTGTCCAGAGCCTTGATCAGGCGATCGACTTCGTCTTTCGACGTGTAGTGCACGAAGGACGTCCGCAGCGCTCCGTCGTCCACATCGATCCCCAGGGCCTGCACCAGCCGGTAGGCGTAGAAGTTTCCGACTCCGACGCCGAGCTTCAGCTCGCCCAGGCGGCTCGCGAGCTCCATGGACTTCTGGCCGTCGGCTGTGAAGGCAACGGTCGGCGCGCGCTCCGGCGCGCGATCCTTGCCGATCAAGCGCACCTTTGGATGCGCCGAAAGATAGTCGAGAAGGGGTTGCAGCAGGGCAGTCTCGTGATCGCGGAACAGGTCCCTGACCGCCGCTGCCCGCGCATTGACCGGCTTGCCGGCGAGACCATGCCGGCCCGCGACCGCATCCATGTATTCCATCACGCCATTGACCGCAGCGATCTGCGCATGGTCGGGGCCGGCAGGCGTGAATTTGGCGGCCGCATTGCCGTCCTTGAAGAAATGCGCCTGGTTCGGCAATTCGGCATTGAGTTCCCGGCGCATGAACATCGCGCCGAGGTGCGGGCCATACACCTTGTATAAGGAGAAGAGATACAGGTCCGCGCCCAGCGCTTGCACATCGGGCAAGCCATGCGGGCAGAACGCCGTGCCATCCACCAGAGCCCAGGCCCCGGCCCGGTGAATCAAGTCGGTGAGCTCGCGAACCGGATTGATGCTCGCGACGACGTTTGAACAATGCGTGAAGGCGACCGCCTTCGTGCGCGGGCCGAGCAGTGCCTCGAGAGCCTCGGCATTCAGTTCCGCAGTACCCGGATCGACTTTCCACTCGCGGACGACGATGCCAGCGTCCTGCAGGCGACTCCAGGCGCCGATATTGGCTTCGTGGTCCTGGTTGGTGACGACCACCTCGTCACCCGGTCGCAATTTCTGGCGCAGGGCCTGCGCGACGACGTAGGTGTTCTGCGAAGTCGTCGGTCCGAAGTGCAGTTCATCGGCGCCGACATTCAGCCAGGCCGCCAACCGTTCTTTTGCCGAGTCCATCTGCTCACCGGCAGTCTTCGCCGGCGCAAACGCGTAGTAGGGCTGGACCTTGGTCTGCCGGTAGTAGCGATCGAGCCAGTCGATGGTCTGCCGGCAGGCAAAGGAACCGCCTGCGTTCTCGAAGTGGGCAAATCCTTCGAGGGAGGGTTCGGTGAAAGCAGGAAACTGCGCGCGGATGAAATCCAGGTCGAGATCTGTCATTCGATGCTTCCCCGGCGGTCGCCGCCAAGCGGCACGCCTATCATCTCACGGCAGTGACGGATCAGGATCCTTCCGTATGTAGCGGGGGCCTGGCGGTGTTCATCGCGCCCACCAGCTGGTCTGCCAGTCGACCGGCAAAGTCACCGCCCGGATCGAGCGCAGGGGTGAGATCAGTTATCACCAGACCAATGCCC
>JAOUGR010000155.1 GCA_029857655.1 Gammaproteobacteria bacterium
GTGCCGACGCGCAAGCTCCTGTTCCGAGCGCCGGGCGTCAACACGATGAAGAGTTCCTCGACGCTCGTGGACGTCGAACGAGACACGCGCAAGACCCGCGAAGGCAGCTTCGAACAGGCGATGGCCGACATGACGGTCAGCCTGGACAAGGAACTCGCAGTGTTCAAGGAGCGCATCAAGGCCGATCGCAGCGTCACGGTCTCGCGCGCAGGCGACCAGGGCGGCGGCGGCGCTATCGATCTAGCGTGGCTCGTGATGCTCGTGCTGCTCGCCGGAATTTCCGGATACAGCGCTAACGCAACTCCAGCGGCGTCAGCTGGCCGTCATTCCTGACACCGAGGCGGATCGGTCGCGGCGCGCCATTCGGCGGCACGGTGACCTCGACCCAGAGCGTCTCGCCTGCCGGGCGGCGCGAGGGGTCCGCAACATGTTCCGGGATGAAATACGCGAGCGCATCGTCGAGCTGCCAGCACTGCGACTCGCCGCAGCGGCGGCTAGACACCCAATGCCGGCCGTAGTCGTCTTTAATCGCGACCAGGCGCTCGCCCTGAACTTCCAGCCGGCCGGCGAACATGACCGGGCCGTCCGGTGTACCGGGCTTGTCCGGAGTTTCGCTCCGCTTCACATCCACCAGCGCGGCGATGCGCACATATCGGCCGCGGATCGGCAGGTCGGGATCGTAGGGCGCGGTCTCCACCCACACGCGCGGATAGTTCGCCCGGTCGATCAGGAACTTGGCGCCCACCGATCCGACGAGCAACACCTGGACCGCGGCGACTACGAGCCCCTTCGTCAGCGTGTTCATGGCCCGCTCCTGCCAATGCGGCCGACCAGCTTGCGACGCATGCGCTCGAGCAGCCAGCCGCCGCCGATGAAAATCACGCCGATGCCGATCAGCCCGAGCGAACGACCCAGCTTGTCGAAAATACTCGAGAAGTAGAAAAACAGGACCGCAAGCGCGAAGCCGAGCACGCCCACATTCACGGCGAGTCGCTGCCGATCCTTCACGCCCCACAATACGATGCCGACGGCGCCCGCCGCGAACAGCGCGTGCAGCGCGAGTTCGCCGGCATTCTGCCGCGCATTCACTTGCGTGACGACAAGCGCCCAGGCGAGCACAATCAGCAGATACACCGCCTCGCGGCCGCGCAATGCGCAGGCGACTGCGAACGGCAAGGCAATTGCAAGACCCCAGCCGACGACCAGCGTACCCGTGCCCAGCTTTTCAAGCGATTTGCCATCCCCGGGCCAGTCGTCAAAGCCCGTGCTCGCAAGCATCACCGCGGCGGGGACCAGGGCCACGGCCCCGAGCCAATTGAGCGCGCGTCGCCAACCAGCATTTGCATCGGGCCGCAACGCGGATAGATAGCTGCAGGCCAACAGCAGCACGCCGACCGCGACCGGCGTCGCGCCGCGCCTGAACACGTCCGGCGGCAGCGCCTCGATCCACTCGCCCCACAACCAGGCCGGCGCCAGCAGCGCGAGCCAAAGCACCTGCGGCCATTGCCGCAGCAGCAGCACACCGGCGGCCGCGCCCATGGACCACAGCATCAGCGCGCCGGGCCAATGCTCGGCCATGTTGAAGATCTGCCCGGCAAGAAAGATGCCGGCACCCAGGGCGCCGGTGCCCACCGCATGCAGTGTCGCAGAAAGGCCGGCACTGCTTTTCGCGGCAAATGCGCCACCCAGGTGCGCCACCGCGATCATCGCGAGCACGAGTGCGAAGCGCCCGGCCGGCGACAAATCATCCCAATGCGCCGCGACGAAAAGCAGCACGCCTGCGATCAGCAGCAGGCCGCCAAGACCGAATGCGATCAGCGCGAGACGGCCCCTGCCGGCATCACCGCCATTCTCGGCTTCCCAGGCACGGATGCGCCCGGCAGCGGCGGCGTCAACGATGCCAGCGGCGGTCCAGCGCGCAAGTGCCGACTGCCAGGAGTTGCTCATCCGAAGTGCCTGCGCTCGACCGCGTCGTAGTGATCGATGATCTGGCGCACATACTGGCGCTTGCGCAGATAACTGCCTGGGAAGAAGCTGCGCTTGAAGCCATAAATGATGATGGACTTCAGGCCCTGACGGTCGAGGCCGAGGTGCCTGATGGCAAGCGCGAGCTCGTTGGTCATCGTCGTGTTGCTCATCAGGCGATTGTCCGTACAGAGCGTGGTCGAGAGCCGCTGGGCACGCAGCTTGCTGAATGTGTGATCTTCGAGGCGCTTCAGGTCCGGGTTGGTCTGCAGGTTGCTGGTCAGGCAGACCTCGAGCGTGATGCGCCGGTCGGAGATGTAGTTGCCGAGCCGCTCGACGTAATGCTCGGGATCCGCAATCTCCGGGTCGCGGATCTGGTCGGGCTCGAGCAGGTAAGTGCCATGGCCGATGCGATCCGCGTGCAGGTCGGTGATGGCCTGGAATATCGACTCCGGGCCGTAGGCCTCGCCCGCATGGACCGTGCGCTTCAGGAAATGCCGGTGCGCGTAGTCGTAGGCCTCGCGGTGCGCGCCCGCTGGATAGCCCGCTTCCTCGCCTGCAAGGTCGAAGCCCACGACCTGGTAGCCGTGCGCATCGCGCGCGAGCACTGCGGCGTGCGCGAGATCCACTGACGCCATCGCGAACAGGTCCTTGGGCCGCGTGTACGGATGCGCGGCGAACAGCGTGTCGTAGTACTGGCTGTAACCGCCGCTGAACATCCGCATCGCGCAGCAGATGATCCCGTACTCGAAGGGCGGCTCGGCGCCACTGGCCATCGCGGGGCGGCGGTTGAATTCATCGCGTGCGCGGCGCAGGCCGCGATCGACCGCGGCGATCACCTGCACGGCGTCCAGCCCCGGGCGCACGTGCAGCTGCGGCGCGAAGCGCACTTCCAGGTAGCGCACGCCCTCGGCCTGGTTGTCCTCGGCGAGCTCCGCGGCAACGCGCTCGAGCGCCTCGGCGTCGCGCATCGCCGAGACCGTGTACTTGAAGCCCTTCAGGTACTCGCCAAGACTGGCATAGCGGTCCTTGTACACGGTTTCCCGCAGCCCACCCTCCGTGTAGCTCGGCAATTTCAGCTTGTGCTGGCGCGAAAGCTCGATCAGCGTCCCCAGCCGCAATGAGCCATCCAGATGCACGTGCAGGTCGGTCTTCGGAACCTCGGCGAGAAAGGCGGTCGTTATTTTCTTGTCTGGCACAGGCAGAGCATAACGCGGCGGCGGGGCCTTCCGGTAAGCTGCGCCGCGTGGGCACGATGGATAGCAGCGGCTGGACCCGGGTCATCAGGAATGCGGGTGTCGCGGGCGGCGCCGGCGGCGCGGTCTCTGGGCTTGTTTCGCCGGGCGCGGTCGCCATCGCGGGCCAGCACATCGCCTGGGCCGGGCCCGATGCGGAACTCCCCGACCGACCGCCCGCGGGCTGCAAGGTCGTGGACGCGAATGGCGCATTACTGACGCCGGGGCTGATCGATTGCCATACCCACCTGGTCTGGGCGGGTTCGCGGCATCGTGAGTTCGAGCTGCGCCTCACTGGCGCCAGCTATGCCGATATCGCGCAGGCCGGCGGTGGCATCATCTCCACCGTGACGGCGACCCGCGCGGCCAGCGAAGGCGAACTGCTGGTGCTCGCGATGAAACGCGCGGCACAGCTCATGGCCGAGGGCGTCACCACCATTGAAATCAAGTCCGGTTACGGCCTCGACCTCACCAATGAACTGAAGCTGCTGCGGGTCGCGCGCGCGGTCGGCGAGCGGCTGTCTGTCACGGTGCGCACGACGCTGCTCGCCGCCCACGCAATTCCGCCCGAATACGGGAGCCGCAGCGATGACTATATAAGGTGTGTCTGCGACGAGATCCTGCCGGCGGCGGCGGCAGCCGGGCTCGCAGACGCGGTGGATGCCTTCTGCGAGACCATCGCCTTCACGCCTGCTCAGATCGAGCGCGTGTTCACCAGGGCGCGCGAACTGGGGCTCGCCGTGAAGTTGCATGCCGAACAACTTTCGAACCAGCACGGCGCGGCGCTTGCCGCAAAATTTGCTGCGCTCTCCGCGGATCATCTCGAGCATGTGGACGAGGCCGGCGTGCGTGCGATGGCGGCTGCCGGGACGGTTGCCGTGCTGTTGCCGGCGGCATTCTATTTCCTGCGCGAGACGCAGCTACCGCCAATTGGCCTGCTGCGCACGCATCGCGTGCCGATCGCGATCGCGAGCGATCTCAATCCCGGCAGCGCACCGATCGCCTCGCTGCTTCTCAACATGAACATGGCCTGCACGCTGTTCGGGATGACGCCCGAGGAAGCATTCGCGGGCGTCACCCGCCATGCGGCCGCTGCCCTGGGGCTGGGCGCCACGCATGGCACGATCGAGGCCGGCAAGACCGCCGATCTTGTGCTGTGGAATGCGGAACATCCTGCCGAGCTCGCCGCGCAGTTCGGCATGGTGCGGCCAGTCACGGTCCTGCGCGGCGGCAAGGACCTGCCATGATCACACGCGAACAGCTCAACAAGCGTGGAACCGGATTCCTGCCCGGTCATCTCGGAATTGTGATCACGAAGGTCGGCCCCGGGGAGTTGTGCGCAGAGCTGCCGGTCACGCCGCAACTGATGGCGCCGAACGGCTACCTGCACGCAGGGTCGGTCGTCACGCTCGCGGATACCGCCTCGGGCTATGGCTGTATCGCTAACCTGCCGGAGGACGCCACCGGCTTCACGACCATCGAGCTCAAGACCAATTTCCTCGGCACCGCGCGCGATGGCGTCATCGAGTGCGTCGCCAAAGCCGCGCACATGGGACGCACCACGCAGGTCTGGGACGCCACGATCAGCCACCGCGAAACCGGCCGGACCATTGCGATGTTCCGCTGCACGCAAATGGTGCTCTACGCGAAGGGCGGCCGCGGGTGAAGGAAACGCTGTCCGAATCGCGCTGGAGCGAGCTCGCGACCAGGCTCCAGATCGCCGAGCCGGTCAAGGTGTTCCGCGCGCTGGAAGTGCACTACGAGGGACGCGGCCGCAAGTACCACACTGCACACCATATTAATGGGTGCCTGTCGGAACTCGCCCGTGCCCGGCACCCCGAAGCGACTAATCCGCTGCTCGAGTACGCACTGTGGTTCCACGACGCGGTCTACAACACTTTTTCGTCGAACAACGAGCTCAAGAGCGCCGACTGGGCCGCGCATGTACTGGAAACATCCGGTGCGCCGCCAACCAGCATCGATACGGTGCGGGCCCTGATCATGGCGACATGCCATGGCATGCAGCCGACCGACCTGGCGCAGCAGCTGATGGTGGACGTGGATCTCGCCGTCCTCGGCGCCGACCCGGACCGCTACCGGGAGTTCGAGCTGCAAGTTCGCGCCGAGCGCTGGTGGGTCCCGACGGCGTTGTATCGCA
>JAOUGR010000002.1 GCA_029857655.1 Gammaproteobacteria bacterium
TAAATGATGACGTAACGGACATTGGTGGACTGTCCGTACGGCGATGGATCGTTGCGCACGATGGCGGTCCAGGCACTCAGGCCGTTGATCTTGAGGCTCTCGGGGCGTTCGAGGCGCCGACTGGCGAGTCCGCGCAGGGCGAATTCACGCGGGTCGGTCAGGTCTGAAGGCGGCGCCTGTGCCCTGATCTCCAGGTAGTGCGACTTGTTCGGGCCGATGGCCAGGATCTGCTGCGGTTCATTCAGGACCTGCCAGTCCTTCGGGAAAGCCATCGTCAGCTGGAAGTCCGCGTGATAGAAGCGGTTATCACGCACCATGCCCTGGCGCCGGCTGGAGCCGACTGGCAGCCCGCTGATCTCGCGCAGGAATCCGTCGGCATTTGATATGTCCCCGGTGGCCCTGGTCTCGACGCTGGAAGCCGCTGCCACAGCCTGCTGCAGGCGCGTGTCATTGTCCGGGTGACTCGCGAACACGCCGTGATAAAGATGCGGCTCGCGATTTTCGAGGCGCGCACGCTCACGCTCGAACAGATCCTGGTCCTTCAGAGTCGATAGCACGTCGATCATTGCGTCGGGCCTGTATCCGGACTTGGCGAGATACTCGGCGCCGAGGTGATCCGCTTCCAGTTCCGCCTCGCGGCCATAACCGCTGATGATCGCGGCGCCCGCCATGTTGGTAAGGTCGGCAAGCGCGGGCACACCCGTGAAAATTGCAGTCGCTGCACTCGCGAGTCCCGCCATGGTCGACTTCTTCTTCTGTGCCTGCAGGTGGCGCGCGGTGATGTGGCCAATCTCGTGGCCCAGCACCGCAGCGAGCTGGGCCTCGTTCTGCATGTAAGGCAGGATCCCGCGCGAGATGTAGACATACCCGCCCTGGGTTGCGAAGGCGTTGACGTCGTCGGTGTCGACAATCGTGAATTTCCAGTCGAGTTCGGGACGCTCGCTGACCCTGGCTACCTTCTCGCCGACCCGCTGCACGTATTCCTGCAACTCGAGATCATCGTGCACGCCCATGGACTGCGTGATCTGGACGTGCATGGCCTGCGCCGCCCTGACCTCGCGGCTTGGCTTTTTCGGTTTCTCGGATTCGGCCGCGATGGCGCTGGTCGCACTCGCGACCAGCAGCAGGGCAACGCAGAGCGCGTGGAACTTGCCAGTCAGCTTCGGCATGAAGATCTCCCGGTCCAGCTTGGACGCGTCCGGGCGGGAAAAGTTGACAAGCCTGGCCGGGGGGCGCTTATTTCAGGCCGTATTTCTTGCGGAAGCGATCGACGCGGCCACCTGTGTCGAGCATTTTCTGCTTGCCGGTGTAAAACGGGTGGCAGTTCGAGCAGACCTCGATTTCCAGGCTCGTGCCGAGCGTGGAACGAGTCTGGAACTTGTTCCCGCAGGTGCAGGTGACGGTAATTTCCGTGTATTTCGGATGAACGTCCGTCTTCATGACTGCGATCCTGGTGAGGTCCTGCGAAAAGGGCGCGCAGTCTATCAGGACTGGCACCACGCAAAAAGCCCTTGGCGGGCCACCAATCCGGACGCGTAAGTCCAAGAATCTGTGGGAATTTTCGCTTTATCCACAAATTGTGTGGATAACTCTGTGGATTAGTGGAGTAGCAATGATCATCGAATCGCGCGAACGCGCATATATGACGAATTGACTAATTTTTGATCAGGCATTTTTACCAAGTAAGAACAATGGGTTACCTAGGTCCAGTTAAGGCACATCAGTAACAATGTGTCGAAAGTCCCTCTACGGCCCGTGCCATGAAGGTGCTGTGTACAACTCGCCACGGCCGACGACCCCATCGCCAGTCGGCAGGAAGGCTGCCTGCAGGTCATTCAGAAACCGGAATCCGAGCTCGGTCGGCGTCCATCGCCCGCCCTTTTCAGCGAGCAACTCCCTGGCGGCGAGTACTGCAAGCCGCGCCTCGACTGTCACAGCGGCGAGCCCGGTTGCCCGCTCGAATTCGGCAAGCGTGAAGCCCTCATTCAGGCGCAACGCGTTCAGCATGTACTCAAAGGGCAGGTCCACCGCGGGCACTGGACGGCGCGTGCCCTCGCTGCCCAGGCCTTCGGCCGAGCGCCGCAGGTAATCACGCGGCATGCGGGGCTTCTCGGTGCGGATGATCCGGTCGCCAACGGTCAGCTTGCCGTGGGCGCCCGCCCCGATGCCCAGATAGTCCCCGTAGCGCCAGTAATTGAGGTTATGCCGGCACTGCCGGCCGGGCTGCGCATAGGCCGAGACCTCGTACTGCCCGAATCCCGCCGCGGCGAGCAACCGCTGGCACTCGTGCTGCATCTCGAAGGCCTGGTCATCATCGGGCAGCACGGGCGGGCGGCGATAGAAGGCCGTGCCGGGTTCCAGCGTCAGCTGATAGTGGGACAGGTGCGCGGGTCCGAGCGCGATGGCCGAATCGAGATCCGCGAGCGCCCCCGCGATGGTCTGTTCGGGCAGCCCGTACATGAGGTCGAGATTGAAGTTTGCGATCGACGCGGCGCGAAGTTCAGAAACCGCGATGCCGATCTCCTCGGGTCCGTGGATGCGGCCGAGGACCTTGAGTCGCGCCGCATCGAAGGACTGTGCCCCCAGCGACACGCGGTTCACGCCGGCCGCGGCATAGCCTTCGAAACGGTCATGCTCGACCGTGCCCGGATTGGCCTCCATCGTGATTTCAGCGTCCGCCGCGAACGGCAGGCGCGCGGCAAGTCCCGCGAGCAGGGCCGCAATCGCTTCTGTGCCGAACAGGGAAGGCGTTCCACCGCCGAGGAACACGCTGGCGATGCTCCGGCCGGCCGCGAGGTCCAGGTCGGCAGTGAAATCCGCAAGGAGAGCCGTTACGTAGGCCTCCTCGGGAATCTGGGCGGGCGCCGCATGTGAATTGAAATCACAGTATGGGCACTTCCGGACACACCACGGCAGGTGGACGTAAACTGCGATCGCCGTGCGCATGCGCACATTCTAGAGGATGCTACGAATGCATCCTTGATTCCGCTGGTCCCGCATGACACGCTTCGACTGATGGGCAAGGCGAAGTACCGGCTGACCAATCTCGCGACGAGCAAGAGCAGCGATCTCGACGTGCTGTCAGGCACGATCGGGCCCGACGTGGTCGATATCGGCAGCCTCTGGCACGACCACGGTGTCTTCACCTACGACCCGGGTTTCATGTCGACGGCCTCGACCGAGAGCCGGATCACCTACATAGACGGCGATGCGGGCGTGCTGCTGTACCGCGGCTACCCGATCGAGCAGCTCGCGGCACAGAGCAACTTCCTCGAGGTCTCCTACCTGCTGCTGAAGGGCGAGTTGCCGAGTGCGGCCAAACTCGACTCCTTCACGCGTTCGATCACACGCCATACGATGCTGAACCAGTCGCTGCTGCGCCTGTACGGTGGCTTCCACCACAACGCGCATCCGATGGCGATGGTGGCCGCGATCATCGCTTCACTGGCGGCCTTCTATCACGACACTACCAACATCACCGACGACCGCCACCGCGAGATATTCTCGCACCGGATCATCGCCAAGATCCCGACCATCGCGGCCGCCGCCTACAAGCACGCGCTCGGCCAGCCCTTCGTGTACCCGCGCAACGACCTCGACTACTGCAGCAACATGCTGCACATGTTCTTTGCCGTGCCTTGCGAGCCCTACGTGGTGGATCCCCTGCATGCGAAGGCGCTCGACCTGCTGTTCATCCTGCATGCCGACCATGAGCAGAACGCCAGCACCTCGACGGTGCGGCTTGCGGGCAGCACTGGCTGCAATCCCTATGCCGCGATCTCGGCCGGCGTCTCGGCGCTGTGGGGCCCGGCGCACGGCGGCGCGAATGAGGCCGTGCTCGACATGCTCGAGAAAATCGGCGATGTCAGCCACGTGCCGGATTTTCTTGCGCGGGTGAAGGACAAGGCGGCGGGTGCGCGGTTGATGGGCTTTGGCCACCGTGTCTACAAGAATTTCGACCCGCGCGCCAAGTTGATTCGCGAGATGTGCCACAAGGTTCTTGCGAAGCTCGGCCAGACCGAGAATCCACTGTTCGAGCTTGCGCTCAAGCTCGAGGAAATTGCGCTGAAGGACGAGTACTTCATCAGCCGGAAGCTGTACCCGAACGTGGATTTCTATTCAGGAATCATCTACCGCGCGCTTGGTATCCCGCGCCCGCTGTTCACCGTGATGTTCGCAATCGCGCGTTCAGCCGGGTGGGTCGCGCAATGGCAGGAGATGATCTCCGACCCGACGCTGAAAATCGCGCGCCCGCGCCAGCTCTACACGGGCCCGGTGCTGCGCGACTACGTTCCGGTCAAGAAGCGCTAGGCCCGGCCAGCAATCCCTCGACTTCGTGCACCGTCGCGCGGCGCATCGGCCGGCCGTCCACCGGGCCGAGCGGTGCCTGGCGGATGCCATCGAGCGGAAAAATGGTTGCATCCACGTCGTGCGGGCCCGCGGTGAATCGCACCGACGGGTAGGCCTCGAATTCGTCGCGCTGGACCTTGATGCGCCGCTCGGCAAACTCGTGCGGAATGCCGCGATCGAGCAGCTGCACGGCGACCGCTTCCGGCGTATCCGCGAAAAGATGCAGCGTGATGTCGTTGTGCGCGGTTGCCGTGCCCGACAGCAACGGGCCGACAAGGCGCGGCTCGAAATCCGCGAGCAGGCGCATCGCTGCGATCGCCGCGCGACGCATATCCAGTAATTCGCTGGCATGCGATTCCGGCACGAACAGCCGCTGATGCTCGGCGAGCGCCTCCTCGATCTCGGTGTTCTTCGGCAGCACCGCGTGGTCGGTCACGCCGAGGCGTGCGGCAGCCTTGCGCTTGGCGAGGCCGTAATCGGGCAGGCCGTGCTCGATCATCAGCCGTGCCGCTTCGCGCGCAAGCGCCTGTCGGAGCATTTCGGCTCGTGCGGATCGTCGCGGCATCAGAATATCGGCTCTTCGTAGTTCTTCGGCGCCTGGACACCAGGCTGCTTGCCACCGCTTCCGCGGTCAAAGCCGGCCGGCAGGTGCTCGGCCAGGAAATACTCGAACATGGCCGTCGAATCGCTGCCGCTCGCGAGTTCACCAGTTTCGGGCGAAATGCGCGCAGTGACGACGCCGTCCGGCATCGGCAGGCGATGTGCGGGGTTGCCGGCCAGTGCATCGCGCATGAAGTAGATCCACATGGGCAGTGCCGTGTGCGCACCCTCTTCGTCGGTGCCAAGTGGCCGCTCCTGGTCAAAGCCGACCCAGGCGGTCGCGACCAAGTCGCCATTGAATCCTGAGAACCAGGCGTCGCGGCCATCATTCGTGGTGCCGGTCTTGCCCGCGATGTCGTCGCGGCCGAGTCCGCGGGCGCGCTGGCCGGTACCGCTCCTGATCACTTCGCGCATCAGGTCGGTCATGATCCAGGCGTTCGCTTCGGAGATTGCACGGGGCGCAATCTGGTCCTCCGTAATGGTCACCGGCGCGCCGCCGCCCTCGAAGTTCTGCTGCTCACAGTCGGCACAGGCCAGCCGCGGCGTGGCTTCCTTCACGATGCTGCCGTCGGCGGAGTAAACCCGCTCGACGAGATAGGTCGACACGCGCGAGCCGCCATTCGCGAATACCGCAAAGCCCGTGGCCATCTCGAGCGGTGTCAGCTGGGCGGTGCCGAGCGCGGCGGTCAGGTCGGCGGGAATATGCTCGGCAGGCAGGCCGAAGCGCTGGACATATTCGCGTACATAGCTGATGCCCAGTTGGCGCAGCAGCCTGATGGTGATCAGGTTGCGCGAGCGCGCAAGCGCATCGCGCAGCCTGGTTGGCCCGTAAAAGCGGCCTGAATCGTTGCGGGGTCGCCAGTCTTCCTCTTCCACCGTGCCGTCCTCACTGGCGGGGGTTTCGAAGACGACCGGCGCGTCCAGCATGATCGACGCGGGTGTGAAGCCCGCCTCGAGAGCGGCGGAATAAATGAATGGCTTGAATGAAGAACCGGGCTGCCTGCGCGCCTGGGTCACGCGATTGAACTTGGAGGCGTGGTAATCGAAGCCGCCGGACATGGCGACCACGGCGCCGTCGTGCGGATCGACGGCAACGAATGCGCCCTGGACTTCAGGCAGCTGCGCGAGCAACGCTTCATCTTCCCCTGACGGCAGGACATAGACGACATCGCCGGCGGCGACGACTTCGCGGGGGTTTTTCGGTGCCTCGCCCTCGGCATCGGCGCTTCGCGCGGGCCTTGCCCAGCGGATGCCTTCCATCGGCAGGCGGTAACGCTTGCGGTTGCGCGCGACGACGGTCGCATCGTTGCGTCCGAGCGCCAGGACCACGGCCGGCTGCAGGCCGCCGACGACCGGATAGCGCTCGAGTTCGACCGCGAGCGCCGCATCATCCGGTTCGGCCGGCAGGCTGAGGCGTGCGATGCGGCCGCGATAGCCGTGGCGGCGGTCGTACTCGAGCACGGCGCTGCGCAGCGCAACATCCGCCGCGCGCTGCAGCCTGCTGTCGATGGTCGTGACGACCCTGTAGCCATCGGTATACAGGTTCTCGCCGTAGGTCTCATAGAGCGCGGAGCGCACCAGCTCGGAGACATAGGGTGCGTCGACCTCGACGCGCGGGCCGTGCAGTTCGCGCGAAATCGGCATGGCGATTGCGGCCTCGTAGGCCGTGTCGTCGAGGTAATCGAGCTCATGCATGCGGCGCAGTACGTAGGCGCGCCGGTCGGTCGCACCCTGCAGACTTGCAGGCGGGTTGAGCCTTGACGGCGCCTTCAGGATTCCTGCGAGAAGCGCCGCTTCGCTGGCGTTCACCTCGGCCAGCGACTTGCCGAAGTAGGTCTCGGCGCCGGCAGCGAATCCGTAGGAACGCTGGCCGAGGAACTGGGTGTTCACGAACAGCGTGAAGATTTCGTTCTTGGTGAGCTCGTTTTCGAGCTGCAGCGACAGGAAGATCTCGCGCAGCTTGCGGCGCAGCTGCTTCTCGTTCGTTATCAAAGTCGTGCGCACGAGTTGCTGGGTCAGCGTGCTGCCACCCTGCGAGGCTTCCATAGTGAATGCGGCGACCAGGACTGCGCGCACCATGCCCTGCCAATCGACGCCCGGGTGCTGGAAGAAGCGGTCATCCTCGGCCGCCAGCACTGCGTGCACGACCACTGGCGGGATCTCCTCCCAGGTGACCGGGACACGGCGCTGCTCGCCCAACTGGCCCAGCAGGCGTCCGTCGCGGCTGTACACGCGCAGCGGCATCTGCAAGCGCACGTCGCGCAGCTGTGCGACGTCCGGCAGGGTCGGCTTCAGGTAGTAATACGTCGAGAGAAAAGCCATCAGGACCAGGCCCGCCAGCGACACGATGATCGTCGCGGCGATGCGCAGCCTGCGCTGCAATCGGTTCTTCATCTGACGGCGATTATGCATAGTAATGTGATGGGCCGCCGGAACCAGGATCGGCCCTCGGCAACGCCGGTACCGTGACGGCAAACACGGTGTGCAGTCCCAATCGAGTGCAGCATCTGCGGCGGACAAGGCGGCCTAGGCCCCGCTGGGGCGCGACCGGCCGCCGGGACCAGGGTCCGGGCCGGGGGGGTTACCCCCCGGACAGCTCTGGAACGGCGCCTGGGAGGGGCTGCTCCGCAATCGAACTGCGAGTCGGGTCACGTTCAATTTAACAATTGCTTGCTATATAGTTGTCGCGAACTTGACCCAGCGCAGCGATTAAGCGTCCAATAGCCTGACCTGAAAAGGAAATTTCCGTGCTGAAGCTGCCGAAGATCTCGCTGGGACCGCGGTTTCGACCGCTGATCGGCCTCGACATTACAACGTCGTCGATCAAGCTGATCGAGCTTGCGCGCTCTGGCGGTCAATACCGGGTCGAGTCCTATGCGGCCGAGCCGACCCCCCATAACGCCATCAACGAGAAGGCGATCGTCGACGCCAATGCGGTCGGCGAGGCCATCCGCCGGGCGGTCAAGCGCTCGGGCGTGCGCTCCAGGGAATGCGCTGTTGCGATAAGCGGCGATGCGGCCATCACCAAGGCCGTGCAGATGCCGCGCAACCTGTCGGACGCCGACCTCGAGCAGCAGATCGAAATGCAGGCCGACCAGTACATTCCGTTCCCGATGGAGGAAGTCAGTTACGACTTCCAGGTCCTTGGGGCGTCCGAAAAAGACCCCGACATGCGCGACGTGCTGCTGGTCGCTTCACGTTCCGAGAATGTCGAGCAGCGCGTCGCCGCGGTGACCGCGGCCGGACTGGTGGCCAAGCTCGTCGATGTCGAGGCATTCGCGCTCGAGAACGCCTGCCGCCTGCTGACGCACCAGATGCCGGATGGCGGCATCGACCGCACCATCGCGGTCGTGGATTTCGGCGCGAGCACGACCACATTCAGCGTATTGCGCGACCTCGTCGTCGTGTATACGCGCGACTTCGCTTTCGGCGGCCAGCAGCTGACTGAAGAAATCATGCGAACCTACGGGCTCTCGATGGAGGAAGCCGGCCGTGCCAAGAAGGAAGGTGGCCTGCCGTCCAACTACCAGCCAGAGGTGCTCGACCCGTTCATCGACGACATGACCCAGCAGGTCAGCCGTTCGCTGCAGTTCTACCTGGCTTCCGGCAGCGGCCGCAGCCAGCCCGAGCAGATCATCATCTGCGGCGGCTGCGCCAACATCCCCGGTGTCGCGGATGTGATAGCGAGTCGTGTGGGTATCCCCGCGGAGCGCGGTGATCCCCTCGGCCAGATGAAGATCTCATCGAAGGCGAAGGCGCTCGGCGTTCAACGCGACGCCACTGCGCTACTGACGGCCTGCGGCCTCGCATTGCGGAGCTTCGACGAAGATGCCAAGTATTAACCTACTGCCGTGGCGGCAGGCGCTCCGCCAGCGGCGACAGAAAGAGTTCTTCATCGGCATGGCCGCGGCAATCGCCGTGGCCGCGCTGGTGACGCTGCTCGCGCACCTGACAGTCAGTTCGATGATCGACTCGCAGAAACGGCGCAATGAACTGCTGCAGACGGAGATCGCCGAGCTCGACAAGGCCATCGAGCAGATCGTGGCCCTCGAGGAGCAGAAGGACCGCATGATCGCGCGCATGGAAGTCATCGACACGCTGCAGTCGAGCCGCCCCGAGGTCGTGAAGCTGTTCGACCAGGTCGTGGCGACGCTGCCAGAGGGCGTGTACCTGACATCTGTGAAGCAGAGCGGTCGCAAGATCGAGTTCGTCGGCGTGGCGCAGTCGAGCACGCGCGTGTCCGCATTCATGCGCAATCTCGACGCATCCGAAACGCTTTCGGCACCGGAGCTCAAGGTCATCCAGACCGGGAAAGACACGGGACCGGGCGCGGAATTCACGCTGTTCGCGCAGATGCGCGCAGGGGCTGATGCCGATCAACCGACCAGGGAAAAACGCAAGACAGTCGTTTCGGAGATCGGCCGATGAATTTCCTGGAGCAAGTGCAGCAGCTCGATCCGCGCGACGTCGGCCGCTGGCCATTCCTGTTCCGCGCCCTCGCCGTCGGCCTGGTTTTCCTGGTGGTGACCGGGGGCCTGATCTATTACTTCGTCAATCTCGGCAATCTCCAGGACCTGCGCAAGGCTGAAGCCGAGCAGAAAGCCCTGTGGCAGACCTTCGACCAGAAGCAGCGCAAAGCCGCCAATCTCGAAGCCTACCGCCAGCAGCTGGCGGAGATCGAGCGCACCTTCGGCGCGATGTTGCGTCAGCTGCCGGGCAAGACCGAAGTGCCGAGCTTGCTGGTCGATATTTCGCAGACCGGTCTCGCGTCAGGCCTGCAGGAACACCTGTTCCAGCCGGTTTCCGAGTCGCGCAAGGACTTCTATGCGGAGTTGCCGATCAAGATCCAGCTTTCGGGCGGCTACCACGAATTCGGCCAGTTCGTCAGCGGCATCGCGGCCTTGCCCCGCATCGTTACGCTGCACGACATCGAGATCACGCGCGGCGGCGCCAAGCGCAGCACTTCTCGCGGCCGTGGACCGGCGCCCAGCGACGAGTTGATCCTCAACCTCACCGCCAAGACTTACCGCTACCTGGACGAAGAGGAAGCGGGCGCCGCTGCCGCTGAGGCCAAGGGCGACAACAAAGATTCGAAGACGAAGCGGAAGAAGACATGAGCCAGGCACGCTTTCGTTCCATATTTGCGGCCACCGGGTTTGCCGGTGTACTGCTGCTTGGTGGCTGCTCCAGCGACCTCGACGACCTGCGCGCAGAGATCGAGAAAGCCAAGCAGCGGCCGGGCGGACGCATACAGCCGCTGCCCGAGGTCAAGCCGTACATCAGCCACGAGTACGAGATGGCCGGGCGCCGCTCGCCGTTCCTGCAGAGCCTCGCGGGCGAAAACCCGAGCGGGCCGCGCCCGGACGTGCAGCGCGCCCGCGAATACCTGGAGCAGTTCCCGCTCGATACGCTCAAGATGGTCGGCACGCTGCGCCTCGGCGGAGCGAATTACGGCCTGCTGCAGACGCGCGATGGGTTGATTCACCGTGTGCTGCCCGGCAATCACGTTGGCCAGAATGACGGCCGCGTGATGTCGATTGCCGACGCACGAATTACAGTGACTGAAATTGTGCCCGATGGACTCGGCGGTTACCTTGAGCGCCCCGCGGCGCTCGCGCTGAGCGATTGACTCCTGGGAGAACGTCTGATGGGTCGCATTAACCGTACAACGGCAATTATCAACAGCGGGGCACGAAACCTCGCGCGCGGGCTCGGCGGCGTGCTGGCCATATTGGCCATTGCATGGTCGCAGATCGCGTCGGCACAAGGCTCGGTCCGGCTGACTGCGGTCGAAGTGCAGCCGATGCAGGGTCAGACCCTGCAGATCAGGCTGCGCACCGACGGCGTCGCACCGCAGCCGCTGACCTTCACGATCGACCGCCCCGCGCGGCTCTCGGTGGACCTGCCGGATGTCGTGCTGGCACTCGAGAACCGGCGCATCGACGTCGGTACGGGTGGCGTCGACACCATCGTTGCCGCGGAAGCATCGGGCCGCACGCGGGTCGTGTTCAACCTGGAGTCTCTGGTGCCGTATTCGGCCCAGGCCGACGGCGACAGCGTGATCGTGACCCTTGGTGGCACGGCGACCGCCTCGGCCGCCCCCGCCACCTATGCGGCCGCCGCGCCGAGCGGACCGCGCAGCATTACCGGCGTTGATTTCCGCCGCTCGCCGGATGGCGCCGGCCGCGTGGTCGTGCAGCTGTCGGATCCCGCGACGCCCGCCAGCCTGCGCCAGGAAGGCAACCGCGTGATCGTCGACTTTACCGGCGTCCGGCTCGATGAAGACCAGATGAAGCGTTACGACGTCGTGGATTTTGCGACGCCGGTGACGATGGTCGACGCTTCCCGTGTCGGCGACAACGCGCGCGTCGTAGTGACCGCGACCGGCGATTTCGAGCAGCTCGCCTACCAGACCGACAATCAGTACGTGATCGAGGTCAAGCACCGCGCAAAAGTTACTGTCGCCTCGATGGACGAGAAGATCTACACCGGCGAGCGCCTGACACTGAACTTCCAGGACATCGATGTGCGCCCGGTGCTGCAGCTTCTCGCTGACACCAGCGGTCAGAACATCGTGGTATCCGACACGGTCAAGGGCCGCGTGACACTGCGCCTGCAGAATGTTCCCTGGGACCAGGCACTCGACATCGTGCTGCGGACCAAGGGCCTGGACATGCGGCGCAAGAACAACGTGATCCTGGTTGCGCCGCAGGCCGAGCTCGCAGCGCAGGAAAAAGCCGAGCTCGCCGCCCAGAAGGACATCCAGGACCTGGCGCCGCTGCGCACCGAGTTCCTGCAGGTCAACTATGCGAAGGCTTCGGAAATCGCGCGGCTGGTCAAGTCGTCCAGCGGGGGTTCACTGTTGTCCTCGCGCGGCAGTGTCTCGGTCGACGAGCGTACCAATACGATGCTCGTCCAGGACACCGCGGAACAGCTGACTGCAATCCGCACCATGGTCTCGACGCTCGATATCCCGGTCCGCCAGGTGCTGATCGAGTCGCGCATCGTGATCGTCAGCGACGACTTCAGCCGTGAGCTCGGCGTGCGTGCCGGATTCACCCGCATCTCGCCTGACGTCGGTGATTTGATGGCGATCAGCGGCAGCGCACAGTCGACCGACACGATGATGGGCTCGGTGCTGGATAATCTTGCCACCACCGGCTCGCCATTCCCGGTCCAGGTTCCTTTCGGCAATTTCGACCGCTACAACGTGAACATGCCGGTTGCGAACCCGGCGGGCCGCATCGCGCTGTCGATCCTCGACTTTGACGACTTCCTGATCGACCTTGAACTGTCGGCTGCCCAGAATGAGGGCCGCGGCGAGATCAAGTCGACTCCGCGTGTCATCACGGCCAACGGGCGCGAGGCGATCATCGAGCAGGGCGTCGAGATTCCGTACCAGGAATCGTCGTCCAGCGGTGCGACGACAACGCAATTCAAGAAGGCCGTGTTGTCGCTGAAGGTGACACCGCAGATC
Source organism: Gammaproteobacteria bacterium (assembly GCA_029857655.1). Taxonomy (GTDB): domain Bacteria; phylum Pseudomonadota; class Gammaproteobacteria; order Steroidobacterales; family Steroidobacteraceae; genus SCUD01. The sequence continues at coordinate 12,428 of JAOUGR010000002.1, forward strand.
ACGCCGGATGATCGCGTGATCCTGGACCTGACAGTCACCAAGGACAGCGTCGGCCAGCTGGTGCCGAGCGCGACCGGCGGCTTCGTGCCTTCGATCGATACGCGCAACATCCAGACCCAGGTGCTGGTCAAGGACGGCCAGACGGTCGTGCTGGGCGGCATCATGGAGACGGAGCGTCGCGACTCGGTCAAGAAGGTTCCGTTGCTCGGCGACGTGCCATTTCTCGGCAACCTGTTCAAGTCCAAGAGCAAGATCAACAACCGCGATGAACTGCTTATCTTCATCACGCCGAAGATCCTGCGCGAGGGCTATAACGTAAAGTAACGCCGCAGCGGTCCCGGCTTGCGTCCGGGGCCGGTTCCAATGCAAAGTCACACGGCCGCCTCCGGGCGGCCGTGTCTTTTCCGGCCGCCACTGCGGCTCAGGGTGCATTGCGATTGGTTCGGAGCGTCTTTCTGGTGGGACCGATGGGTTCGGGCAAGTCCGCGGTCGGCCGGCAGCTCGCCGAGCGGCTTCGCCTGCCATTTGCGGACAGCGACGGCGAGATCGAGGCGCGCACGGGCGTGGATATCGCCTACATCTTCGAGCGTGAAGGAGAGGCCGGGTTCCGGGCTCGCGAACGCGACATGATCGACGAACTGACGAAGCGCGAAGGGATAGTGCTGGCGACCGGCGGTGGGGCGATCCTGCTGCCTGAGAATCGGGAGCGGCTCTCGGCGCGCGGCACGGTCGTCTTCCTCGACGCCACCATCGACCAGCAGCTCGAACGTACGCGACGCGGACGGCACCGGCCGCTGCTCGAGACCGCGGATCCGCGCGCCAGGCTCGAGGAGTTGATGTCCGTGCGCGACCCGCTTTATCGGTCGATCGCGAAGATCACGGTGCAGACGGACGGGCGCCGCCTGAGTTCGGTGGCCGACGACATCGCCAAGGCGATTTCCGAATGCAGCGAATCGACCTGAAGCTCGGAGCGCGGCACTGCCCGATCCTGATCGGCCGGGGTCTGCTGGCTTCGCAGGCACTGCTCGCAGAGCACACCGGCGTTCGGCAACTGATGGTGGTCAGCAACGAGACGGTTGCGCCATTGTGGCTGCCACGGCTGCGCGAAGGCCTGGCGGGGCGATCATTCGTGCAGTGCCTGCTGCCGGATGGCGAGCAGCACAAGACGCTCGCGAGCGCCACAAGGATCATCGATGCGCTCGTGGAAGCACGCATGAACCGGGACTGCATGGTGATCGCCCTTGGCGGTGGCGTCATCGGCGACATCGCGGGCTTCGCGGCGGCGACCTACCAGCGCGGCGTGGCCTGCCTGCAATTGCCGACCACGCTGCTCGCGCAGGTCGACTCGGCAGTCGGCGGCAAGACCGGCGTCAATCATCCCGGCGGGAAGAATCTCATTGGCGCATTCCATCAACCCGCGGCGGTCATCACGGATACCGACACGCTCGGTACGCTGCCGGATCGGGAGCTGCACGCCGGCCTCGCCGAGGTCATCAAGGCTGCGCTGGTCGCCGATGGCGCGTTCTTTGCGTGGCTCGAGCAGCAGATCGATGCCTTGCTTGCGCGCAAACCGGAGGCGCTTGTGGGGGCGATCCGTCGCGCCTGCGAAATCAAGGCCGGCATCGTCGCCCGCGACGAGCGCGAGCAGGGCCCGCGGGCAATCCTGAATCTGGGGCACAGTTTCGGACACGCGATCGAAACCGGGCTGGGACACGGGAAATGGTTGCACGGCGAGGCGGTTGCCGCCGGCATCGTGCTCGCCGCCGAACTCTCCGCGCGCAGCGGCCGCCTGGCCGCGGCCGAGGTCGGCCGGGTGCGGTCCTTGCTTGCGCGCGCCGGCCTGCCGGTCGATCCGCCGCGGCTCGGGCGTGATCGCATGCTGGCGCTGCTCGGCATGGACAAGAAGGTCGAGGGCGGCCGCTTGCGCCTCGTGCTGCTCGATTCGATCGGGAGCGCGACCTGCACGGCCGATTTCCCACGGGATGCGCTCGAGAAACTCCTCGACGACAGCGCGGGCACGGGCGCGACGTGAGAAAAGACCGCGATCCGGACGCCGGCCTCGCGCCTTATGCGGCGCTCGTCGCCACATCGCACGGGCGAAGATATCCGGAACCGCCGGCCGAATATCGCGGCGAATTCCAGCGTGACCGGGATCGCGTCGTGCATTCGAGCGCCTTCCGCCGCCTGATCTACAAGACTCAGGTTTTCCTCAATCACGAAGGCGACATGTATCGCACGCGCCTGACGCATTCGCTGGAGGTCGCGCAGATCGGGCGTTCCGTCGCGAGTGCGCTCGCCCTTTCAGAGCCGCTGACGGAGGCGATCTGCCTGGCGCACGACCTCGGCCATACGCCATTCGGCCATGCGGGCCAGGACGTGCTGAACGAATGCATGCGCGAATACGGCGGCTTCGAGCACAACCTGCAGTCGCTCAGGGTGGTGGACGAACTCGAGGAGCGCTACGCGCAATTTCGCGGCCTCAACCTGAGCTTCGAAACCCGCGAGGGCATACTGAAACATTGCTCTCTCGCCAATGCGCGGCAGCTGGGCGAGCTCGGCCGGCGCTTCATCAGACGCCGTCAGCCCGGCCTCGAGGCGCAGATTGCGGACCTTGCCGACGCGATCGCCTACAACAACCACGACGTGGACGACGGCCTGCGCTCGGGTCTCGTTACCGTCGACGATCTTTGCGAGGTGACCCTGTTCGCTCGCCACCATGCGGCGGTGAATTCCGCGTACCCGAACCTGCCGCAGCGCCGCATGATCCACGAAATCGGGCGGCGCATGATTGGCGACGTCGTGAACGACTTGATCGAAGCGACCGCGCGGCGCCTTGTCGATGAAAATCCCGCCAGCATCGGCGCGGTGCGCGGCATGCCGCAGCCGCTGGTCGGATTCTCGGAAGCTGGGAATGCAGAACACCTGGAGTTGAAGAAATTCCTGCGCACGCGGCTCTACCGGCACGAGCACATCGAAGGACAGCGGATCGGCGCTGCCAGGGTGCTGCAGGGCCTGTTCGACGGATTCATGCAGGACGTGACGCGGATGCCGGTGGAACACCGTGATGCGGCACTGGCGATGGAAGCGGTGTCGGGCACGGCGGGCCGTGCCCGCGGGGTCGCGGACTACGTCGCCGGCATGACGGATCGCTACGCTTTCCAGGAACATGCCCGTATCTCCGGTTCGGTTTGATACCATCGCGCGGCCAATGGAAGGAGTCCGAGTGGCCAGGGCCGAGATACCCACGCGGGAACGAGTGATCTTCGCAATGGACGTGCAGAATGCCAGCGCCGCACGCCGGCTCGCGGACGCGCTCGGCGATTCGGTGTCCTTCTACAAGCTCGGGCTCGAACTCTTCATGGCCGGCGACACTTTCGAGTTGCTCGACTGGTTGGTCGGCCGCGGCAAGCGCGTGTTCGTTGACCTCAAGTTCTTCGACGTGCCGGCAACGGTCGCCGCGGCCGTGCGTAATCTGCGCAATCGCGGCGTGACATTCACGACTGTGCATGGCAATCAGGCAATCATGGAAGCGGCGGTTGCGGCTGCGGGCGATGTCGGAATCCTTGCGGTCACCGTGCTGACCAGCCTCGACCGCGGTGACCTCGATGACCTGGGGTTCAAGTGCGATGTCGAGCAGCTCGTGCTGTCGCGCGCTCGCCGGGCACTCGAGGCGGGTTGCGCCGGCGTGGTTTCTTCCGGACTGGAGGCAAAAGTGCTGCGCGCGGGCGTGGATGATCGCCTGATCGTCGTCACGCCTGGCATCAGGCCCGTGGAGAATCGCCCGGTCGACGACCAGAAGCGCGTCGTCGGCGTTCCGGAGGCATTCGCGAATGGTGCCGACTACATCGTCGTCGGGCGCCCGATCCGGGATGCGGCCGACCCGCGCGCCGCCGCGGAGCAGATCCAGGCGACGATCGCCGGCCTTTTCCCCCGGCCATGAGTGCGCCGCCGGGGAACGACCGGCTGCTGCGCGCCTTGCTGCGCCAACCCGTGGATCGCACGCCGGTCTGGATCATGCGCCAGGCTGGCCGCTACCTGCCGGAGTACCGCGCGGTGCGCGCGAAGGCCGGCAGCTTCATGGCGCTGTGCACCAATCCGGAACTTGCCTGCGAAGTGACGCTGCAGCCGCTGCTGCGTTACCAGCTGGATGCGGCGATCCTCTTCTCCGACATCCTGGTGATTCCGCATGCGATGGGTGTCGGGCTCAGTTTCGCGGAAGGCGAGGGACCGCGCATCGCGCGGCCGATCCGTAGCGAGGCCGAAGTCCTGGCTCTCCCGGTGCCCGATCCCGAGGACAAGCTGCGATTCGTGATTGACGCCATCGGCTTGATCCGCCGCGAACTCGCGGGCCGCGTGCCGCTGATCGGCTTTGCGGGATCCCCATGGACCGTGGCGACCTACATGGTCGAGGGCGGCTCGAGCAAGGACTTTCCGCGGATCAGGGGACTGCTCCAGTCGGAACCGCGGACCCTGCATGCGCTGCTCGAGAAGCTCGCGCGCGCGACCACGGCGTACCTCAATGCGCAGATTGCCGCCGGCGTGCAGGCCGTCATGATCTTCGACACCTGGGGAGGCGCGCTCTCCACACCGGACTACCTGGAGTTTTCGCTGGCCTACATGCAGCAGATACTGGCGGGCCTCGCGCGCGAGCCCGAAGGCCGGCGCGTGCCGGTGATCCTGTTCACCAAGGGTGGCGGCATCTGGCTTGCCCGCATGGCAGCAACCGGCGCCGATGCGCTGGGCATTGACTCGGCGACGGAACTGGCCGCCGCGCGCAAGGCGACCGGCGATCGTGTCGCACTACAGGGGAATCTCGACCCGCGCCTGCTGCATGAACCGCCGGACTGGATTCGCCACGAGGTCGCGCGCGTGCTCGAGAGTTATGGACGCGGGCCCGGGCATGTGTTCAACCTGGGTCACGGAGTGCAACCGGAGACGAACCCCGAGCACGTGGCTGCGATGATCGCAGCCGTGCACGAACTATCGCCGGCCTATCACCGCTGATCCGGCTGCCAGCTGCGCTACACGGCGCTGAGTTCGTTACGCAGCGTGCGGCGCAGGATCTTGCCGACGTTGGTCTTCGGCAGTTCGCTGCGGAAATGCACGGAGCGCGGCACCTTGTAGCCGGTCAGCTCGCGCCTGCAGAACGCGATGACCTGCTCACTCGTGAGCGCCGGGTCCTTCCTGACGATGAACAGCGCAACAACTTCACCGGATTTCTCGTCCGGCTGCGCGACCGCGGCGACCTCGAGCACGCCCGGCATCTGCGCGACAACGCCTTCGACTTCGTTGGGATACACATTGAAGCCGGACACGAGGATCATGTCCTTCTTGCGGTCCTCGATGAATGTCCGGCCGCGCTCGTCCATCCGGCCGATATCGCCGGTGCGAAGCCAGCCCTCCGGCAGCATGACCTGCGCGGTTTCCTCCGGGCGATTCCAGTAGCCGCGCATGACCTGCGGTCCGCGTATGCAGATCTCGCCGACACTGCCGGTGGGCAACGGATTGCCGTCGTCGTCGCGGATCGAGATTTCGGTGGATGGCAGCGGATAACCGATCGAGCCCGTGAAGTCCGTATTGCCGGGCAGATTCGCGGTGCCGACCGGCGAAGTCTCGGTCAGCCCCCAGCCCTGGCAGATGTGCCGGCCGGTCACCTGCCGCCAGCGCTCGGACACCGCTGCCTGCACGGCCATGCCGCCGCCGAGCGCGACCTTCAACGATCTGAAATCAAGCTGGTCGAAACCCGGCGTGTTCAGCAGCGCGTTGAAGAGCGTGTTGACGCCGGTGATGAAGGTGAAGCGGACACGGCGCAGTTCGGCGACGAAACCGGCCATGTCGCGCGGATTCGTGATCAGCACGTTATGGCCGCCGACCCGCATGAATACCAGGAAATTCGAGGTCAGCGCAAAGATGTGATAGAGCGGCAGGGCGGTGATCACGACCGCGTCCTTGATCGTGCTCAGCTCCGGCATGAACGCGACGACCTGCAGGGTATTCGCGACCAGGTTGCGATGCGTGAGCACGGCGCCCTTTGAGACGCCGGTCGTGCCGCCGGTGTACTGCAGGAATGCGACGTCTTCCCCGCTGATGTCCACCGGATCGAGCGTGAGCGACGAGCCGGCCTTCATGATGTCGTTGAAGCGCAGTGCACCGCGGAGCTTCCATGGCGGCACCATCTTCTTGACGCGCCGGATCACGAAATTGGTGACCGGCCCCTTCGGGAACCCCAGCATGTCGCCGATGCCCGTCACGATGACGCGCTTGACTCTGGTGCGGGCGATGACCTCCTCGAGCACCGCGCAGGCATTCTCGAAAATCACTATCACCGTCGAGCCGGAGTCGTTCAGCTGGTGCTCGAGTTCGCGCGCCGTATAGAGCGGATTGACATTGACGACCGCGCAGCCGACACGCAACGCTCCGATGATCGCAATCGGGTACTGCAGGATGTTCGGCATCATCAGGGCGACGCGGTCGCCCTTACTGAGGCCGGCTTGCTTCTGCAGCCAGGCGGCGAAGCGCCTCGAGTGCTCGCCGAGCTCAGCGTAGCTGAGAGTGCGCCCCATGTTGGAGAGCGCAGGCTTCGCTGCGTACTTGCTGCAGGCGTCCTCGAAAACCTGCTTCAGCGAACGCACCGAGTCGGGATCTATCTCGGCGGGCACGCCCGGCGGATAGTCCTTGAGCCAGTACGCGGTCTCGTTCATCTGCTGCGTTGCAGAAGCGGCGCAAGCTGCGGCCAGAGATTATCCAGCAGCAGAGGCTGCGCGTGGGCATTCGGGTGGATGCCGTCCGGCTGGAACAGCGCGAGATCCACCGCGACCTGGTCGGACAGGAAGGGCACCAGGCCGATCCGGTATCGGGTCGCAAGGTCTGCGTAGATGCTCTGGAACGACGACGTGTAGCGCTGCCCGTAGTTGGTCGGCACGCGAATGGCGACCAGCAGCACTTGCGCGCCCGCGGCGCGGCTCTTCATGATCAGCAATTCCAGGTTCGCGCGGACCCGCGAGACCGGCAGTCCACGCAGGCCGTCGTTGCCGCCCAACTCGATGACGACGATCGCCGGATGATGCTGGTTGAGCGAGCGATTGAGTCGCTGCACGCCGCCATCCGTGGTTTCACCGGTCACGCTGGCGTTGACCACGCGGTAACCGTAACCTTCACGCTTCAGCCGTTGCTGCAGCAACGTCACCCAGCCCTGCCCGGGCATCAGCCCGTAGCCGGCCGACAGGGAATCGCCGACGACCAGGATGACCGGCGGCTCCGCGGCCCGCGCCGGCAATGACGTGGCGGCGACCAGACTTAGAGTGAGTAGCAGGACGAGACGCATGAACAAGAAGACAGTCCTCGAAGCCAGGAGTTTAGGCAAGCAGGTTACCAGCCCGGAGGGAATGCTGACCATCCTCGATGACGTCAGCCTCCAGGTCGGGGCCGGCGAGTCCGTCGCCGTGGTCGGGGCCTCCGGCGCCGGCAAGTCCACGCTGCTCGCCCTGCTCGCCGGCCTCGATGAGCCAAGCCATGGCGCCGTCTGGCTCGAAGGCATCGAACTCTCTGCGCTCGACGAGGACGGCCGCGCAGCCGCGCGCGCCCGGCACGTCGGATTCGTGTTCCAGTCCTTCCACCTGATCCCGTCGTTGACCGCGCTCGAGAACGTGATGCTGCCGCTCGAGCTTGCGGGACACTCCGATGCGCGTGCCACGGCACGGGAGGTGTTGCGGCAGGTCGGGCTGGAAAGCCGGCTGGGACACTATCCGCGCCAGCTATCCGGCGGCGAGCAGCAGCGTGTCGCCATCGCGCGCGCCTTTGTGACCAGGCCGTCCGTGCTGTTTGCCGACGAACCCACCGGCAATCTGGACACGACCACCGGTGCACGCGTGATGCAGCTCCTGTTCGACCTCAATGCCGCCTCAGGCACGACACTCGTGCTGGTCACGCACGATCGCGAGATCGCCGCGCGTTGCGGCCGCATCATCGAGCTGGATGCGGGCAGGCTCGTTCATTGAACGGGATGCATTGAAGTGCGGGCCCTGCGCTTTGCCCTGCTCGCGCTGCTGCGCGACTGGCGCTCGGGTGAACTTGCCGTGTTGCTCGCGGCGCTCCTGGTCGCCGTCACCGCGCTGACCGGTGTCGGCTTTTTCACCGATCGCATCGGCCAGGCGGTCGAATTGCGCGCGGCCGAGGTGCTTGCAGCGGATCTTCGCCTGCAGTCAGGGCAGCCGCTCGACCCCGGCTACGTCACCCTCGCGGGCGAGCGGGGCATTGCGACGGCGACCACGGTTTCATTCCCGAGCGTCGTCTTCTTCGGCGAGGAGTCCGCGCTGACATCGCTGCGCGCCTCCGGTCCCGGCTATCCGTTGCGCGGCCGGCTCAAGATTGCGGACGCGCCCTTTGAGCCCGCGCGCGAAACCACGGCCCTCCCCGGGCGCGGCGAGGCCTGGCTCGATTCGCGGCTGCTCGCGCGACTCGGGGCGAGGATCGGAGACCGCGTCAATGCCGGTGCGGCGACATTTGCCGTGACGCGGGTGCTGGATTACCGGCCGGACCAGGGTTCTGCGTTCGTGGACCTCGCACCGTCGCTGCTGATCAACCTGGCGGATCTCGAAGCCACCGAATTGCTCGGTCCGGGCAGCCGCGTGACCTGGTCGCTGCTGTTTGCCGGCGAGCCCGCGGCGATTCGCGAGTTCAAGACGGTGCTTGCCGGGCGCCGCAAGCCTGGCGAACGGCTCGTGGATGTCGCCGAAGCAAGCCCGCAGATCCGCTCGTCGACCGAGCGTGCAGGGCGCTTTCTCAATCTTTCGGCGCTGATTACCGTGCTGCTCGCAGCCGTTGCTGTCGCCATGGCGGCCCGCCGCTATACGCAACGCCACCTCGACAATGTCGCGGTCATGAAATGCCTGGGTGCGCCGCAATCGCTGGTGCTCCAGGTCACCGTGATCGAGCTGGGCCTGCTCGCACTGATCGCGGCGGCGGTCGGCAGCGCGCTCGGCTTCCTGGCGCAGGAACTCCTCGCGTGGCTGCTGGGCGGCATCGTGCGCGCGGATCTTCCGCCGCCGACCGCGGCACCCGCGATCATGGGCGTTGTCACTTCGCTCGCGATCCTGGTCGGATTTGCCATGCCGCCGATGCTGCAACTGAAGCGCGTACCGCCCGCGCGCGTGCTGCGCCGCAATCTCGAGCCGCCGCCGCTGCGCTACTCGGTGTCGTATGGGGTGGCGCTCGCCGCGCTGCTCGCCGTGCTGTACTGGCTGGTGCGCGATGGCCAGCTGGTCCTCTACGTCGCGGCCGGTGTCGGTGGCACGCTCGCGGTGCTTTTCGGCGCCGGCTGGCTGCTCGTGCGCCTCGCCGGACGCCTGCGTGGCACGGTGGGCGTGGCCTGGCGTTACGGCCTGGCCAATCTCGCGCGCCGCGGCCGCGAAAGCATCGTCCAGGTCGTGGCCTTCGGCCTCGGGCTCATGGTGCTCCTGCTGCTGGCGGTCGTGCGCAAGGACCTGCTGGATGACTGGCGGGCGAGCCTTCCCGAGGACACGCCG
>JAOUGR010000156.1 GCA_029857655.1 Gammaproteobacteria bacterium
CATGGGATCCATCGTTTTCCGCGATGCCGGGCTCAAAGTCTTCCTGACGGCGAGCCCTGAGGAGAGGGCCCGCAGGCGCTATAAGCAGTTGAAACAAAAGGGGTTGAGTGTTAACCTCGCCGCCCTTTCCGCGGAGATCGCCGAGCGGGACAGGCGGGATACGACGCGAGCTGTGGCACCGCTGATCGCTGTTCCAGATGCGATCGTCGTGGATTCGACAGCGCTCTCCATCGAGGAGGTCGTCGGGCGGGTGGTCTCACTCGCACGCGAACGATTCCCCGGGCTGGCGCAGCGGGATTGAGCAAGGCGCAGGCGATGGCCGGCGCAGGTCGGCGCGACAGGAAGTCAGCGCCGGTGACTACAGGACCCAGCGCGGCATGATGCTGCGTGGCATGCAACCAACCATGGGCCCCGGGGGCCCGGAATACCAATGACCGAATCCTTCCAGCAACTTTTTGAGCAGAGTCTTGCGAGCCAGCAGATCAGGCCTGGCCAGATACTGACCGGCACCGTGGTCGACATCAACGAGGATGTCGTGATCGTGAGCGTCGGGCTGAAGTCCGAAGCGGTTATCCCGGCGGAGCAGTTCCGCAACGAAAGCGGCGAAATGGAAGTCGTCGTCGGCCAGGAGGTCGAGGTCGCACTGGATGCCGTCGAGGACGGCTCTGGAGAGACCCGGCTGTCGCGCGAAAAAGCAAAGCGGGCCCGCACCTGGACCCGCCTCGAAGAAGCCTTCACGAATGGCGAGATCGTCACCGGCATCATCAATGGCCGAGTGAAAGGCGGCTTCACGGTCGAACTCGACAATGTCCGCGCGTTCCTGCCCGGCTCGCTCGTGGACGTGCGCCCGGTGCGCGACCCGAGTTACCTCGAAGGCAAGGAACTGGAATTCAAGGTCATCAAGCTGGACCAGCGCCGCAACAACGTGGTGGTTTCGCGCCGCGCGGTAGTCGAGCAGGAATACAGCGCCGAGCGTTCCCAGCTGCTCGACAATCTCAAGGAAGGAGACGTGGTCAAGGGCGTGGTCAAGAACTTGACCGACTATGGTGCGTTCGTTGATCTTGGCGGCATCGACGGCCTGCTGCACATCACCGACATGGCGTGGAAGCGCGTCAAGCATCCATCCGAAGTCGTCAAGGTCGGCGACGAGATCGACGTGCGAATCCTCAAGTTCGACCGCGAGCGCCAGCGCGTCTCGCTTGGCATCAAGCAGCTGGGCGCGGATCCGTGGCAGAACATCGCGCGGCGCTACCCGCCGAACACTCGCCTGTTCGGCAAGATCACGAATATCGCCGATTACGGCTGTTTTGTTGAGATCGAGGAGGGTGTCGAGGGCCTCGTGCACGTTTCCGAAATGGACTGGACCAACAAGAACGTCAATCCGGCCAAGGTCGTGCAGGTCGGCGAAGAGGTCGAGGTGATGGTCCTCGACATCGACGAGGAACGTCGCCGCATTTCACTGGGCCTCAAGCAGTGCAAACCGAATCCATGGCGCGAATTTGCCGAGAGCTTCAACCGCGGTGACCGCGTCAGCGGCCAGATCAAGTCGATTACCGACTTCGGAATCTTCATCGGCCTGGCGGGGGGCATCGACGGCCTTGTGCATCTTTCGGACATTTCCTGGGACCGGCCCGGCGAGGAAGCGGTGCGGGATTACCAGAAGGCCCAGACCGTCGAAGCGATGGTGCTGTCTATTGATCCCGACCGCGAGCGCATATCGCTCGGCATCAAGCAGCTCGCAAAGGACCCGATTTCCGCCTATCTCGCCGATCACCCCAAGGGCAGCATCGTCAAGGGAGTGATCAAGGAGGTCGACGCCAAGGGCGCGATCGTCGACCTGGGCGATGGTATCGAGGGCCACCTGCGTGCCTCGGAGCTGGCACGTGATCGCGTCGAGGACGCGCGCAGCCTGCTGAAGGTTGGCGAGGAAATCGAGGCACGCTTCATCGGCGTGGACCGCAAGAGCAGGGCGATCGCGCTGTCGATCAAGGCCAAGGAAGCATACGAGGAAGCCGAAGCGGTGGAGCAGTACCGTGGCGCTGATACGGCGACCGGCACGACACTGGGCGATTTGCTGAAGGAACAGATCTCCGGGCAGTGAGGCGGGTCCGTGGCACGCTGCCGGGGATGGGCGGCGTGCCTCGCGTGTGAGGACGGGAGTCATGACAAAATCAGAATTGATCGAGATCATCGCCGCCAAACAGAAGCACCTGCCTGCCAAGGACATAGAGCTGGCGGTCAAACAGATGCTCGAAATCATGAGCGACGCGCTTGCCGGCGGCGAGCGCATCGAGATTCGTGGCTTCGGCAGCTTTTCGCTGCATTTCCGGCCACCGCGCCAGGGCCGCAATCCGAAAACCGGCGAGGCGGTCGCACTTGCAGGCAAGTACGTCCCGCATTTCAAGCCGGGCAAGGATCTGCGCGAGCGGGTCAATGAAGGTCAGTCGCACCCGATCCGGAATTGAAGAGCACGGCCGGCGCGCCGCCGGTGACGCATGAACCCTGAATCGGTCTGGATTTTCCTGGCTGTGCTGTTTCTCGGCGGAGCCATCGGTTTTTACGCCGCGCGCCGCCCACGGCCAAGCGCGGTCGGCGCCGAGCGCGTGCGCGGCAACTACCTTGCAGGCGTCAATTTCCTCGTCAATGAACAGCCTGACCGCGCGCTCGAGGCCTTCCTGCGGGCCGCCGAACTCGACGGCGACACGGTCGAAACCCATTTCGCGCTCGGCAGCCTGTACCGGCGCCGGGGCGAAGTCGACCGGGCAATCCGAATCCACCAGAACATCGTTGCACGCGAGTCGCTGGAGCCCGAGCAGCGCGGGCAGGCCAGTTTCGCGCTTGCCAAAGATTACCTGCGCGCCGGGCTGCTGGACCGAGCCGAAAAGATCCTAGAGCCACTGGCGGCCTCCGGGGCGCATCGGATGGCCGCAATGCGCAACCTGATGCGCATCTACGAGCAGCAACAGGACTGGCCGCGCGCGATCAGCGTATTCCGCGAACTCGACAAATCCGGCAAGGCTCCGCAGGAGAATGCGATTGCGCATTACTTCTGCGAGTTGGCCAAGGCTGCCCATGAGCGTCAGGACCTCGAGGAAGCAAGGACTCACCTGCGCGCGGCACGGGCGGAACGCCGGCGCTTTCCGCGGGGTGCGCTGCTGCGTGCCGACATCGCGATCGAGCAGAAAGACGTGGCGCTTGCCGAGCGCCTGCTGGCCTCAGTGATGGCGCAGGATGCCGCGCTTTCGATCGAGGTGATGCCGCGTTTGATGCGCCTCGCCCGTGCGGCCGGCGCGGACGGGGACGCCGTGGCCAGGCGCCTGGTTGCGGCGCGGCCGGACGCCGGCAACGAAGTAGCCTTCGCGGCGATCATGGCGGACGCCCTCGATTTCCCGGCGCTCGAGCAGCTCGTGCGCGCATTTCTGGCGCAGGATGAGGCCATTTCCGGGCTCGTGCGCGCGATCGGGCGCGAGCCGGAAACGCTCGACGCGCGTGCCGTACGTGAAGTCGCGGTCGTGTTGCGCCGGCTCGCTGCAATGACAGCGCGTTACCGGTGCGCAACCTGCGGTTTCTCGAGCATCAACCATTTCTGGCAGTGCCCCGGCTGCAAGAGCTGGGACAGCCAGCGTCCGCTGCTGCGGTTCGATCTCGTGGCCGGTCTCGAACGCGGGCAACCGCCCGCCTGAATCTCCCGAATTGCGCGCGATTGACGCAGGGCGCGGCGCCGGCGCCGCGGCTAGTGTCAGATCCGGGCGCGGCGATGGTCGCCGCGCGCGACGACAAGGGAGTTACGCAATATGCTTACCAAGGGACTGGGTGCGGCCCTGCTGGCCGCAATGCTGCTCGCGCCGACCGCCATCGCCGGGCCCGTCAATGTCAACACCGCCGACGCCAAGACACTTGCACGCGAATTGCAGGGCGTTGGCATGGCCAAGGCGGAGGCTATCATCGCGTATCGCGAAAAGAACGGCCCATTCAAGACCGCAGATGACCTCGTGAAGGTCAAGGGTCTGGGCAAGAAGCTGGTGGACCGGAACAAGACGAACCTGCGGTTCGACGCGCAGAAAAGCGCAGGCTGATCGGGCTTGCGATCGGTGCGGGCCGGCCACCGACGGCTCCGGTATCATGTCCTGCGCATGGCATCGGAATTGAAGGAGCGCCCTTGAGCCGTCCCGCACCGATCCGTTTCGCGGTATTTCCCGTCGCCGGCCGCGGCACTCGTTTCCTGCCTGCGACCAAGGCGAGCCCCAAGGAAATGCTGCCGATCGTCGACAAGCCACTGATCCAGTATGCGGTCGAAGAGGCATTGGCGGCCGGAGCGCGCAACCTGGTCTTCATCACCGGCAGCTCCAAGCGCGCCATCGAGGATCATTTTGACAGCGATCCAGAATTGGAGGCGGTGCTCACCGCCCAGGGCAAGCGGGAACTCGCGGATCAGCTGCGGTCCATCCTTCCGTCCGACGCTGCCTGCATCTATATCCGGCAGCCGGCACCGCTCGGGCTTGGTCATGCGGTGCTGTGCGCACAACCGGTCGTCGGCAGCGAGCCATTTTTCGTGCACCTGGCAGATGACCTGATCTACGCGGCCCAGCCGGTGCTCGCGCAGATGAGCGACCGGTACCAGACGACTGGCGGCAGCGTGATCGGCGTCCAGCAGGTAGCCCGAAGCGAGACAAGCCGCTATGGCATCGTGGCAGTCGAGGATCCGGCCGCTGAGCTTTCGCGCATACGACGCATCGTCGAGAAGCCGAAGCCGGCAGATGCACCGTCCGATCTTGCGGTCGTCGGCCGCTATTTGCTGTCTCCGGCAATTTTCGACCGGCTGCATCGGATCGGGCGCGGCGCGGGTGGCGAAATCCAGTTGACGGATGCGATTGCCGCCTTGCTCCCCGACGAGCCCGTGTACGCCTACCGCTTCAGCGGCAAGCGTTATGACTGTGGCAACAAGCTCGGCTACCTCGAAGCGACCGTGGAGTACGGGCTGCGCCACCCCGAACTGGGCGAGAGTTTCGCGAAGTACCTCGAGGAATTTGTCGCGGACCGCAAGTCGAAACGCTAATCGAAGGCAGGATCAGTTCAGGTTCTGGAAGGCCGCCGGCAAGGCGGCGCGGGGCGGTTCGCGCAAGGGTTCGGAGATGGCGCTGTCCCAGCGGCGCGTGTAGACCTGCAACCTGACTTCGTCGAAGTCCTCGCCGCGCACGCCTTCAAGCCGCACGCCGGCGACCGTCCGATTCGATACCCGCCACTCGACGGCCGCAGAAAGGCGGGCACCGATGCCTTCGCGCGAGGATCCCGGGTAACGCAGGTTGCCGGTCGCGGCCTGCAATATAGCGTCGTCCGG
>JAOUGR010000157.1 GCA_029857655.1 Gammaproteobacteria bacterium
GAAATTGAGGCCGCCGTCCGCACCGGCGACGCTGCACCGCCTGAATTGCCCGCCCCTGAAGACCGCTGACATGGCGAAGCGGAGTCCGGACCCGGCGGCGTCACCGCCCGCGGGTTCATTGCGCTGGTTCGCGTGGCTGTTCGCGCCGCCTTCGGCGCGTCCGCTGGTGGCATGCGCATTCGCACTCGATCTCGAGCTGCGCATGATTTCCGAGGCGCGCGTCGATCACGGAGTGACGCATCTCAAGCTGCAATGGTGGCGCGAGGAAATCCAGCGTCTCGTACAGGGCCGGCCGAGGCATCCCTTGACCCAGGCCGCCCACGCCGCCGCACCCGATGCCGGTCCAGCCTGGCGGCCGATCGAGGATTTGCTTTCCAGCCTGGAGCTGGACCTGGCCTGCTCGACCTATGAGACGGAGCTGGAACTCGACCGTTACTTCGAACTCGCTGACGGATTGCTGCGCATGATGTCGGCGGTTCTGGCCCCGGCGGATGCGCACTTGGAAACATTTGCGCGCGCAGCCGGGCAGGCGGTTCGCGCAATCGAAATGATCCGCGACCTGCGCCAGGACGCGGTGAATGGGCGAATCTACCTGCCGTTGGCCTGGCTGGAATCAGAAGGCATCCATCACGGCGAATTGCGATTGAAAGACACCAGCGCTGGCGTGCGTCGCTGCCTGGCACGCCTCGCGGCGCGAGCGCGCGAGCAGAGTCGACAGGCTTGCGAGGCAATGACCGCCGGTGGTCCTGCCGAATTGCGCTCGCAGATGGTCTTTCTCGGCCTGCACCTCGCGCTGCTCGATCGGATCGAGCGCGAACAATTCACGGTCGGCCGCCAGCGCTTCGAACTCAGTCCCATGCGAAGCCTCTGGACGGCCTGGCGCCTCGCACGGCAGCATTGACGGACTGCGATGACCGATCCACTGACCCTGAGAAACTACAGTCCGGCGCCGAATTCGCACCATGACCGTGTTGTGGTCGTGACTGGTGCTGGCGATGGCATCGGCCAGGCCGTGGCGCTGGCGCTTGCCCGGCAAGGCGCGACCGTCGCTCTGCTCGGTCGGACGCTTCGCAAACTCGAGCGCAGCTATGACCAGATCGTCAAGGCTGGCGGCCCGAAGCCTGCACTATTGCCGTTCGATCTCGAGACAGCGGGCGCCGCCGAGTACCAGGCCCTGGATGAAGCGCTCGATCGCGAATTCGGACGCCTCGACGGGCTGGCGCACGTCGCCGGGATCCTCGGCGCATTGAGTCCAATCGAGCACTACGACGTGCCGACCTGGTGCAAGGTGCTGCATGTGAATTTGACCGCGCCGTTCCTGCTCACGCGCACACTGCTGCCCCTGCTGCGTCGTTCGACGGATGCAACCGTGGTGTTCACCTCAAGCGGTGTGGGACGGCGCGGGCGTGCCTACTGGGGCGCATATTCGGTCTCCAAATTTGGCGGTGAAGGCCTGATGCAGGTGCTGGCGCATGAACTGGAGGGAACACGGATCCGCGCCAACAGCCTGAATCCCGGTCCGGTCAGGACGGCAATGCGCATGCAGGCATTCCCCGGCGAAGACCGAAGCCGCCTGGTCGAACCGGCGGCGGTTACGCCCCCTTACCTGTTCCTGCTGGGACCCGAGAGCAGCGGCATCAACGGGATGACTTTCGACTGTCAGCAGCTTGCACCGCCGGCGCAGGCTGGCTAGCAGCGAGTTCCCGCAGGGCATCCAATTCCTCCTCCGTCATTGCGCGGCTGCGACCGCGCGCCAGTGCGCGATCCATCGCTATCGGACCAACCCTGGTGCGCATGACCCGATTCGGCTCGAATCCATTGCGCTCGAATATGCCCTTGAGATCGCGAGGCCGAAGTCCGACGCAGGTCACGTTGACCCAGCGGTTCGTGCCCTCGCCACCCGCCGGCAGGATGCCCGTCAGCTTTCCCTCGAACTCCGTGCCCGCAATGCCCGCCATGACCGCCTCGATCCGCGAGTCGTCGAAATCGCCACGGAGCCGCACGCTGTACTCGGATGGCATTGCCTGACCGCGCCGTGTAAGCGCGGCCGCAAGCGCGCCGTCCGTGACGAAAAACTCGAGCCCTGCGTCATTTGCAGCCAGCGGACTGATTGGAATCCATCGCCTGCCGGCCGCCTTGGGCAACCGCTCCAGCGAACTGCGCCCCTCACTTCCGGCAGTGCCGCGAATTTCCTCGCGCGCCGGGCGGTGATAGAGGAGTCCGCGATGGTCAACGCGCGTGGCGGCATCGAGGCGCAATCGGCGACCGTCGAGACGCACGTCGTCGCGCTCGCCGACGGCTTGCCCGGGCCGTGCAAGCTTGCCATTGACCGTGATGCGCCCGGCGACGATCCACGCCTCGACCTGGCGCCGGGAACCGACGCCGCGACCCGCCAGGACCTTCTGGATCCGGTCGCGCGGCGGCGCGGAAGATCGCGGCGCGCTTCGCCGCTTCACACGACAGCTTCGGCGTCGTTGGCTGCCGGCAGGTCGGCCGGAGCCGCCTGCACCGTGTCTGCGAACTCGAGCTGAATGCCGACGTCGTCCATGTCTTTCAGGGCGGCGAGTGACGGCAGCTCATCCAGGCTCTTGAGCCCGAAATAATCCAGGAACTCGCGCGTCGTGCCGAGCAGTTCCGGATGCCCCGGCACCTCGCGATGGCCGACGACACGGATCCAGCCGCGTTCGGTCAAGGTGCGAACGATATTCGGATTGACCTGGACGCCGCGGACATTCTCGATTTCACCGCGTGTGATCGGCTGGCGGTAGGCAATGAGTGCAATTGTTTCCAGCAACGCCCTCGAATACCGCCCGGGCCGCTCCTGCCAGAGCCGTGACAAGGCGGGCGCAAATTCGCTGCGCACCTGCAGGCGCCAGCCACTCGCAACCTCCAGGAGTTCCATCGGCCGATCCGCGCATTCACGCGACAGCGTCTCGAGTGCTTCCCGCAGGGCCCCCGGCTCCGGCCGGTCGGCTTCGTCGAACAGGCCGCGGATCTGATCCATGTTGAGTGGCTGGCCGTACGCCAGCAAGGCGGCCTCGATGAGATTCTTGAGTTGAGTCAGGTTCATGGCTGTTCACCGCTCAGGAAGCAGTGGTGATTTCCACATCTGCAAGTTCAGTCGCGTCCGGATCACGTTCTGCGCGCCTCACGTGCAGCGGCGCGTAGGGCTCTGCCTGGACGACATCGATCAGGCCCTCGCGCAGCAGTTCGAGCAATGCGGCGAACGTGACGCATACGCCGAGGCGACCCTCCTCCGGCCGGAAGAATTGCACAAAATCGACCAGCGCGGAATCCGCCAGCATCGCGAGCACATCCGACATCCGCTGGCGTACCGAGAGAGTCTCCCTCTGCACATGCAGGTTCTCGAACATCGTCGCTCGCTGCACGACATCCTTGAACGCGACCAGCATTTCCTGCAGCGTGACTTCCGGCAGCAGCCGGATGACCTGCCGGTTGGCCAGCTCCGCGGATGCCTGGTACACGTCGCGATCCAGGCGATCAAGACGGTCAATGTCCTCGGCGGCGCGCTTGAACCGTTCGTATTCCTGCAAGCGCCGCACGAGTTCGGCCCGTGGATCGTCCTCTTCCTCAGTGTCGAACTGGCTGCGCGGCAACAGCATGCGCGACTTGATCTCCGCCAGCATTGCCGCCATCAACAGGTACTCGCCGGCGAGCTCCAGATCGAGCTCCTGCATCAGCTGGATGTATTCCATGTACTGGCGCGTGATGTCTGCGATCGGGATGTCGAGAACGTCGAGATTCTGCCGCCGGATCAGGTACAGCAGCAGGTCGAGTGGCCCTTCGAATGCTTCGAGGAATACTTCGAGCGCCTGCGGCGGGATGTAGAGATCGCGCGGCATCACCGTGACAGGCTCGCCATCCACGATCGCGAACGGCATCTCGTCCTGCTGCGGCGAATGTTCGACAGCGCCGGATTCGGCGCCCGTCGCAACGGCATTCTCGGCGTGATCGTTCACCGGTACTCCAGCCCCACGGCAGCCCGCACTTCTTCCATCGTTGCCCGCGCCGCTTCCCGCGCACGTTCGCAGCCCTCGGAGACGATATTGCGGACGACCTCCGGATTCTCCTCGTACTCCCGCGCGCGCTTGCGGATTGCTTCAATTTCGCTGACGACGGAGTCTATCAGAGGCTTCTTGCATTCCAGGCAGCCGATTCCCGCACTGCGGCAGCCCGCTTGCACCCAGGCCTTGGTTGCATCGCCCGAGTAGATCTTGTGCAGGTCCCAGACCGGGCACTTTTCCGGGTCACCCGGGTCGCTGCGGCGAACGCGGGCCGGATCGGTCTGCATCGCGCGCAGTTTCTTCGTCACGCTGTCCGGTGCCTCGCGAAGCCCGATCGTATTGCCATAGGACTTCGACATCTTGCGACCGTCGAGGCCGGGCACCTTTGGCGACCTGGTCAGCAGCACGGCCGGCTCCGGCAGGATCGACCGCCCGCCACCTTCCAGGTGGCCGAGGAGCCGTTCGCGGTCCGCGATCGTCAACTTCGCCCCCGACTCGATCAGTGTCCTTGCCTTCGCCAGGGACTCGGCGTTGCCCTGCTCCTGGTACTGCCGACGCAATTCGTTGTACTGCGTGGCGTTTCGCGAGCCGAGGCGCTTGATGGCGCGCTCGCAGCGCGCATCGAAATCTACTTCACGCCCGTAAATGTGATTGAAGCGGCGCGCGATCTCGCGCGTCATCTCGACATGTGCGACCTGGTCTTCGCCGACCGGGACGAATTCGGGACGGTACATCAGGATGTCCGCGCTTTGCAGAAGCGGATAACCCAGGAACCCGTAGGTGCCTAAGTCCTTCTCCTTCAGCTGCTCGATCTGGTCCTTGTAGGTCGGCACCCGCTCAAGCCAGGCCAGCGGCGTGATCATCGAGAGGATCAGGTGCAGTTCCGCGTGTTCGGGTATTCGCGACTGGATGAACATCGTGCACGCACCCGGATTCAAGCCGGCCCCCAGCCAGTCGATCAGCACCGCGTGCGCATTCGACTTGAGGGCTGAGGTGTCGTCATAGCTGGTCGTCAGTGCATGCCAGTCGGCGATGAAGAAGAAGCACTCGTAGCGGTACTGGAGTTCGACCCAGTTCGCGAGCGCGCCGTGGTAATTACCCAGGTGCAGTGGGCCAGTCGGCCGCATGCCGGAAACGACGCGGCGATTCTGGTTTGTATTGCCAGCCAAGCACCTTCTCCTAGGTGGCCTGAAGCCCGAATACCGTAATCAGCAGTCCCTGCAGGAATGCGATCGGGCCGCTCAATATGGCAGATAACAAGTGGGTCGCGATCAAT
>JAOUGR010000158.1 GCA_029857655.1 Gammaproteobacteria bacterium
CGAAGTCGAGCAGCGCTTCGGCAAGGAAATCGCAGAACTCGTCGACGGCGTAACCAAGCTCGACCAGGTCCAGTTCAAGAGTCGCAAGGAAGCGCAGGCCGAGAGCTTCCGCAAGATGATCCTTGCAATGGTGCGCGACATCCGCGTGATCATGGTCAAGCTCGCGGACCGCACCCACAACATGCGCACGCTGTCCTCCATGCCGCCGGAGAAGCAGAGGAGCGTCGCGCGCGAGACGCTCGACATCTACGCGCCAATCGCCAATCGGCTCGGCATCCACTCGATCAAGCTGGAACTCGAGGAACTCGGATTCCGCGCCCTCTACCCGCATCGCTATCGCGTCATCGAGCGCGAACTGAAACGCGCGCGCGGCAACCAGCGGGAGTTCCTGCCCAAGATCGTGAAGGCGCTGCGCCAGACATTGACGGTCGGAAAAGTAGTCGGGCGCGTCGAAGCGCGCGAAAAGCACCTGTTCAGCGTCTACATGAAGATGCGTCGCAAGCGCCTGCCCCTCGCGCAGGTCATCGACATGTTCGGCGTTCGCATCGTCGTCGGCAGCGTGGACGATTGCTACCGGGTACTGGGGCTCGTGCACGGCCTGTACCGCCCGATGCCGGGCCGCTTCAAGGACTACATCGCGATCCCGCGCGTCAACGGTTACCAGTCGCTGCACACGACGCTGTTCGGACCCAACAGCATGCCGATCGAGGTGCAGATCCGTACCGAGGACATGCAACGCATGGCGGAATCCGGCATCGCCGCGCACTGGCAATACAAGACCGGCGAAAACGACGGGGAGGCGCAGCAGGTGCGGGCGCGCGAGTGGCTGCAGGGCGTGATGCAGCTGCATGACGGCTCGGCCGAGGAGCTGCTGGAAAGCGTCAAGGTCGACCTGTTCCCGGACAAGGTCTACGTATTCACGCCCAAGGGCGACATCATGCGGCTCCCGCGCGGCGCCACCTGCGTGGATTTCGCCTTCGCAGTGCACACCGGAGTCGGCCAGCGCTGTGTCGCGGCCAAGGTGGACCGGCGCCTCGTGCCGCTGCGCACGGTGCTGCGCAACGGCCAGACGGTCGAAATCATCACCGCCAAGGGCGCGAATCCGAACCCCGCCTGGGTCAGCATCGTTACGACCGCCAAGGCACGATCCGCGATCCGCCAGTACCTGCGGAACCTGAAGCGCGGCGAAGCCGCCGAACTCGGCAGCCGCATGCTCAACCAGGCGCTCGAGGAGTTCAAGCTGTCAGTGAAGACCCTGCCTGACGGCCGCCTCGATGAAGTCGCGCGCTCGTTGTCGCTTAAGGACGGCGCCGAATTGCTCGAGAAGATCGGCCTCGGCGAACGCCTCGCGCGATTGATCGCGCGACGCCTGCTGCCCGGCGATGAGGAACGGCCGGAAAGCGGCCCGCAGCCGCCGCTCGCGATCGCCGGCACCGAGGGCCTGGTCGTCAGTTATGCGCGCTGCTGTTTCCCGATCCCGTTCGATGCGATTGTCGCCTATCTTTCCAGCGGCCGCGGCATCGTGGTCCATCGCGAGAACTGCTCGAATGTCGCGGCATTCGGCAAGCAGCCCGACAAGTGGATCCCTGCAGTCTGGCACAAGGAGCAGCAGCGGCTGTTCAGCGCGGGACTCATCATCGAGGTTACCAACCGCATGGGGATCCTCGCGCAGGTCGCGACAAAGATCGCCGGCGAACACAGCAACATCATCCACGTCAATGTCGATTCCTCGCAGGGCGAGCTGTCCACCATCCTGTTCGAGGTCCAGGTTCGCGACCGCGCCCACCTTGCGCGCCTGATACGGGCGATCCGCGGCATGACGGACGTCCTGAAAGTCGAACGGAGCCTCGCATGAAACGCAGCATTTTCCACAGTGACCGCGCACCGAAGGCGATCGGGCCGTACTCGCAGGCGGTCGGTGCGGGCGGCGCTGTGTACCTCTCCGGCCAGGTCGCGCTCGATCCGGCAACCGGGCAGCTGGTCACGGGCGGCTTCGAAACGGAGGCGCGGCGCGTATTCGAAAACCTGAGGGCCGTGGCCGAGGCGGCGGGTTCAAGCCTGGCCGCTGCGGTACGGGTGACCGTTTACCTGACGGACTTCGCGCAGTTTCCGGTCGCAAACAAGGTGATGGCGGAATATTTCAGCGAACCGTATCCCGCGCGAGTGACGATCGGCGTCGCTGCGCTCCCACGCGGCGCTGCGATCGAGGTCGATTGCATACTGGTGCCGTGACGCCCCGGATACGGCCGGTCACTTCCCTGCGCGGCGTCGGTCCGGCGCTCGCCGGGCGCCTGGCGAAGCTCGGCATCGAGACCGTCACCGATCTCCTGTTCCTGCTGCCCAATCGCTACGAGGATCGCACGCATGTCGTGCCAATCGGCTCCTTGCGGCCCGGGGCGCGCGTCGCGATTGAAGGCGAAATCGAGCTGGCGGAAGTCGTCTTTCGCCGGCGCCGTACGCTGCTCGTGCGCCTCTCCGACGGCACGGGTTTCCTGACGCTGCGATTTTTCTATTTCACCGGCGCGCAACAGCAGCAGCTCGCGCGCGGCGCGCGCCTGCGCTGCTTCGGCGAGATTCGCCGCGGACCGGTCGGACTCGAGATCGTGCATCCCGAGTACCGGCTCGCAGATGCCCCGGACAAGCAGGCAGTCGTGGATGCGCTGACGCCGGTCTACCCGGCGACCGAAGGCATTCAGCAGGGCCGGCTGCGGAATCTGACTGCGCAGGCGCTCGGCGCGCTCGCGGATGGCGAGTTGCCCGACCTGTTGCCGCCCGAGGTGCAGCGCGAACTGCAATTGCCGGGCCTGCGCGAAGCATTGCAGTTCCTGCATCGCCCACCGCCGGCGGCGCGCCTCGAACTGCTCGAGGCCGGCCGTCATCCTGCACAACGCCGCCTGGCATTCGAGGAACTGCTCGCGCACCAGCTCAGCTTGCGCGCGCTTCGCAACGACATTCGCCGCGATCCGGGCTGGCCTCTTGCGTCCCCCGGAAAGCTCGCGGCAAGACTCCTGGAGACGATCGGCTTCCCGCTGACGGCGGCCCAGCAGCGGGTCGCTGCCGAAATCAGGACCGATCTCGCTGCCGCAAGCCCGATGCTGCGTCTCGTACAGGGCGATGTCGGCTCGGGCAAGACCATCGTCGCGGCGCTCGCCGCACTGACGGCGATCGAGGCGGGCTGCCAGGCGGCGCTGATGGCGCCCACCGAACTTCTCGCCGAGCAGCATATGCAGAATTTCACGCGCTGGCTCGCGCCACTGGGCATCGCACCGCTGTTGTTGACCGGACGCCTGGGCGCAAAGGCCCGGCAGGCAGCGATCGAAGCGGTTTCCAGCGGAGAGCGGCAACTCGTGATCGGCACGCATGCGCTCTTCCAGGAGGGCGTTCGCTTCGCGCGCCTTGCGCTCGTGGTCGTGGACGAACAGCACCGCTTTGGAGTGCACCAGCGGCTCGCGTTGCGCGACAAGGGCGCATCCGGCCGCTACCCGCACCAGTTGATCATGACGGCGACGCCCATTCCCCGCACGCTTGCGATGACGGCTTATGCCGATCTCGACGTCTCGGTGATCGACGAGCTGCCGCCAGGCCGCACGCCCGTGCAGACCGTCGTGATGCCCGATTCCCGCCGCGACGAAATCGTGGATCGCATCCGCACCGCTTGCCTGCAGGGACGCCAGGCCTATTGGGTCTGCCCGCTGATCGAGGAATCGGACCTGCTGGAGGCGCAGGCTGCGGAAGACACCGCGGCCGCACTTGCCAAGGCACTGCCCGAAATCACCGTCGGACTCGTACACGGACGCATGCCGGCCACGGCCAAGGAACGCGCCATGGCGCGCTTCAAGGCCGGGGAAATTGGACTCCTGGTGGCGACCACAGTCATCGAGGTCGGCGTGGACGTGCCGAATGCGAGCCTGATGATCATCGAGAACGCCGAGCGCATGGGCCTTGCCCAGTTGCACCAGTTGCGCGGTCGCGTCGGGCGCGGGACCCAGGCCAGCAGCTGCCTCTTGCTGTATCACGCACCCCTGTCCGGGCATGCGAAGGAGCGCCTTGCGGTGCTGCGCAATACCAACGACGGATTTGAAGTCGCGCGCCGCGATCTCGAGTTGCGCGGACCCGGCGAGTTGCTCGGCACCCGCCAGACCGGCCTCATGCAGCTCAAGGTTGCCGACCTGATACGCGATGCCGACCTGCTGCCGCGGGTCCAGGCGATTGCGGACGTGATGGAGCGCGCGCATGAGGCTAACATTGCGGCACTGAAGCGCCGCTGGATCGGCGCTTCCACGCGCTACGGCAAGGTCTGACACGTGCAATCGGCTGCCATGCAGGATGAACGAAAACTGCTGCGCTGGAGCGGGAGTCTCGATGACTTTGTGCCGCCTCCCGTTGCGGCAGCAGCGGCATGGCTCACCGAACCGGGACTTCTGACCGAGCGCCTGCGAGCCTGTTGCAGAGGCAGGCAGGGCCTCGTCGTCGTCTCCGAACGCGAGGCGCCGCTTGCGACGGCGGAATCCGCCGTGCTGCAGGCGCAGGGGAGCGTCGCATTCGTGCGGGAAATCGAACTGACCTGCGACGGCCGGCCCTGGGTCTTCGCGCAAAGCCTGATTCCCCTCACGACCATTGCCCGGCATGGCTGGCTTTCGCGGCTCGGCGATGCCGCGCTCGGCGAGCGCCTGGCGGCGTCGCCGGAACTCAAGCGTGGCCCGCTCGAATTCGCGCGCCTGACGCCCGGCATCGCGCTGTTCCATCGCGCGTTGCGCGAGAGCGCCGACCTGCCTGCCGAACTGTGGGCGCGTCGCTCGTGGTTCGCCCTCGACGGCGCCCGCCTGCTGGTGCAGGAAGTATTCCTGCCGGAGACGCTGGGATGAACGCCCAACTGCGTCCGCTGCGGCCACCGAAGCGCCGGCGCGACCCGAAATACAAGCCAGACTACAAGCCGAATTACGTGCGCGCCGCGGCGCTCGCGCTCGGCAAGACGCTTATCGAGTACGCGCTGCTGATCCGCCTGCACCGGCCGATCGGCATCTGGCTCCTGATGTGGCCGGCATTGTGGGCGCTGTGGATCGCGGGCCAGGGCAGGCCCGGCCAGAAGCTGTTGCTGATCTACCTTGCCGGTATCTTCGTGATGCGTTCCGCCGGCTGCGTGATAAACGACTATGCAGACCGGGATTTCGATCGACGCGTCGAGCGCACGCGCGATCGGCCGCTCGCCGCAAAGCGTGTCGCGCCGGGAGAGGCGCTCGTTCTGTTCATTGTGCTG
>JAOUGR010000159.1 GCA_029857655.1 Gammaproteobacteria bacterium
CGTCCTGACAACTGACACGATCGAACAGGCGGCGGATCGCGCCGGCGGGAAGGCCGGAAATCGCGGCGCGGATGCCGCGGAAGCGGCGATCAGCCTCGCCAACCTGCTCAAGAAGCTCAAGGATTGACGGTGACGCCCAGGGTGGATAATTCGGCGCGGGCGCGCGGCGCGGCGCGCAAGCTTCTGATCCAGGCGCTCTACCAGCGCCAGATGGGTGGCCAGCCCTGGCAGGAACTGCATCGCCAGTACAGCGCCGATCCGACATTCGAGCGTGCCGATCCCGAGTACTTCAGTGCGGCGCTGGCCGCCGTCTGCGAGCAATCGGCCGAGCTGGACGACGAGTTGCGCAATCATTCCGACATCGAGCCGGCGCGGCTCGACCCCGTTGAACACGCGATCCTTTATCTTGGTCTCTGGGAGCTGATGACGCGTACGGATATCCCATACCGCGTCGTGATCAACGAGGCGGTCGAGCTCGCCAAGCGTTTTGGCGCGACCGATGGCCATCGTTTCGTCAATGCCGTGCTGGACAAGGCATCGCGCGTGCATCGTGGCGTCGAACGAGGCGCAGTCGCCTGACGCGTGCCGGCGCACCCAAGGTCCCCTGGCATGCCGCCTGATGAGTTCGAACTGATCGGACGCTACTTCACTGGCCGCGGAGCCCTGCGCGATGACGTCAGGCTTTCCGTCGGCGATGACGCGGCTGTCGTGACGCCGCGAGCGGGGGCCGAGCTCGTGCTCGCACTCGACACGATCGTGGCCGGCGTGCACTTTCCAGCCGACACCAGCGGCCGTTTCGTCGGCCATCGCGTGCTCGCGGTCAATCTGAGCGATCTCGCCGCCATGGGTGCTGAGCCGGCCTGGGTGCTGCTCGGCTTGACCTTGCCGGCGGCCGACGAGGCCTGGATCGCGGAATTCGCCGCCGGATTCGAGGTGCTGGCAAGGCGCTTCGGGGTGGCACTGATCGGTGGCGACACGACGCGCGGGCCGCTCACGGCCACGGCAACGGTCGGTGGCTGGGTGGGGCCCGGCGCGGCCCTGACCCGCTCCTGTGCAAGGCCCGGGGACGATTTGTGGGTCAGCGGAACACCGGGGGACGCGGGCGCCGGCCTTGCGATCCTGCAGTCAGGGCTGGCGGCCGGCGGCGCGACGCGCGAGGAGTTGCTCCGCAGATTCCTGCTGCCGGAACCGCGTGTCGGTCTCGGCATGGCGCTCTGCGGCGTTGCGAGCGCCTGCATCGACATATCCGACGGCCTGGCCGGCGATCTCGAAAAATTGTGCAGCGCGAGTGGCGTCGGCGCACAGCTCGACTGCCTGCGGTTGCCGCGCTCCGCGCAGCTACTCGAGGCCGCCGGCGAATCCGCCTCCATGCGATATGCGCTGGCGGGCGGTGACGACTACGAACTCCTGTTCACCGCGCCGGCCGCGGCCCGGAACCGCATTGAAGACCTCACCAGGCTCGTTCCGGTCAGCCTGATCGGCGAAATCACTGCGACGCCCTCCGTGGAGCTGGAGGGTGCGCAACTCGAGCGAGACCTCGTTCACGGTTTCGACCACTTCAAGGAGCGACCCGATGACCCCCGGTGAAGCGCGACCCGCTTCACGGTTCCGCCCGGTTTAACGAAATATCCTCTCGCGACGACCGGTGGCTGGCGCCGCGTCGCACATTCCTGGAGGAGCCGGTCATCGTCACCGCAACAGTGCCTACGCTACGCGGGTCAACGGCCGGTGAACCAGTCATTGGCGAGCGCATCGGCAAGTACGAAGTGATCCGCGAAGTCGGCCGTGGGTCGACCGGCACCGTCTACCTTTCGCACGATCCCTATTACGGCCGTGACGTCGCGATCAAGGCCTATCGCGTCATCGGTGACGATGACCCTGTGCGCGGCAAGGTCGCCCGCAAGATGTTCATGTCGGAAGCGCACATGGTCGGGATGCTGCAGCACCCGAACATCATGCCGATCTACGACGCGGGCGAGGAGGGCGGCTTCTACTATGTCGTGACCGAATTC
The DNA here is from genome assembly GCA_029857655.1 of Gammaproteobacteria bacterium. Lineage (GTDB taxonomy): Bacteria > Pseudomonadota > Gammaproteobacteria > Steroidobacterales > Steroidobacteraceae > SCUD01. The sequence continues at coordinate 2,013 of JAOUGR010000159.1, forward strand.
ATCCATGGCGCCAGGACGCTCGCGGCCTACACCCGGCCCGACAACCTGCTGCCGGTGGACGACGTGCTGGCGCTGACATTCAAGTGCGCCAAGTCGCTGCACTACGCGCACTCGCGCGGCGTCATCCATCGGGACATCAAGCCGAGCAACCTGATGCTGACGACGGACAGCGACCTGAGGTTGATCGATTTCGGCATTGCCTTGCATTCCGATGCGGATATCTCGCGCATCGAGGGGATCGCCGGCAGCCCGAGCTACATGTCGCCGGAACAGGTCCAGTCGCTGGAACTGACCAACCGCTCCGACCTGTACTCACTGGGCGCCGTGATGTACGAATTGCTGACCGGGAACCGGCCATTCCGTGCCGGTTCGCTGGCCAAGCTGCTGCACCAGATCGTCTACGCGACACCGGCGCCGATGCTGAGCATCCGCCCCGATCTGCCGCCCGACATCGAAACAGTCGTCGCGACAGCGATGGACAAGGATCCGGAGAAGCGATACCCGAACGGGGCCGAATTCGCGGCGGCCATGGCGCGCGTGCACGCGCAGTTGCGCGCGCAGTCCGACCGCATTGACCGCCAGGAGCATTTCGCACTGTTGCGCCGCCTGAAGTTCTTTCACGATTTTTCGTCGGCCGAGATCTGGGAAGTGCTGCGATCGGGCAGCTGGGACATGCACGCGAGCGGCGATGAGATCGTCCGTGCCGGCGGCATAGACGATCGCTTCTACGTGATCGTTTCCGGGCGCTGCTCCGTGGAGCGCGAGGGTCTCAAGGTCGGCCGCCTCGAGGCCGGCGACTGCTTTGGCGAAACCAGCTACCTGCGGGGCGCCAAGCGCCAGGCCGCGGTGGTGGCCGACGATGAAGTCACGATACTGAGGGTCAGCGCGACACTGCTCGAGCAGGCCTCATCGGCTTGCCAGTTGCGCTTCAACAAGGTGTTCCTGAGGACCCTGATCTCGCGGCTGCAGGGCGGCGATACGCGCGTCGCCAGCTGAAACTCACCCGCCGGGTTGATCCTTGTCGCGTTCGATGCGCGCATACGCCGAGTGGTTGTGGATCGACTCGAAATTCTCTGATTCGATCACGTAGCCGAGGATGCGCTCGTCCTCATTGAGCCTCACCGCCACATCGCGGACGATGTCCTCGACGAATTTGGGGTTGTCGTAGGCGCGCTCGGTCACATACTTTTCATCCGGCCGCTTCAGGATGCCGTAGAGCTCGCAGCTCGCCTCCTGCTCCGCGATGTCGATCAGTTCCTCGATCCAGACATGCTCCGCAATGCGCGCGGCGATGGTCACGTGCGAACGCTGGTTGTGTGCGCCGTAATCCGAGATCCGCTTCGAGCAGGGGCAAAGACTCGTGACCGGCACGACCACCTTCAGCCAGGTTTCGGTGCAGTCATTCTTCAGCTCGGCGGCGAGTGTCGCGCGGTAGTCGAGCAGGCTCTCGACGCCGGAGACCGGGGCCTTCTTCATCACGAAGTACGGAAATGACATCTCGAGGCGGCCGGCATTGGAATCCAGCCGCGAAGTCATCTGCGCAAGCATCTCGCCGAATGACTCGACCGAAATTTCGCGCTCGTGCTCGTTCAGGATCTCCACGAATCGCGACATGTGCGTGCCCTTGAAGTTGTGGGGCAGGGCGACGTACATGTTGAAATTCGCGATGGTGTGCTGTTCGCCGCTCGAACGATCCTTAACCCGCACCGGATGATTGATGTCCTTGATGCCCACGCGGTTGATCGGTATGCGGCGCGTGTCCGGGCGTCCCTGGACGTCGTCGATTACCGCGGTGACCGTGCTGGTCGCCATTTTTGGGTTCATCTGTAGCTTCCGCTTTGGGCGGGCCTGTGCTGCAGGCCGTAGATAAAATCATACCATATCGGTCCTGATTAACCGGCCGGCAGAACCCGCGGCATTCCAGGCCTGCGCCAGAATCGGTCGATGACCAGCCTGATAGTGGCGACGTCGAGTCCCGCAGCGACGAGGTTATCCTCGCGCGATCCGTGCTCGACGAATCCATCGGGCACGCCGATCTGCAGCACCGGGATGCCGGAGTTGATGCGCTGCAGGAATTCCAGCACCGCCGAACCGGCGCCGCCGGCCACGACATTCTCTTCCAGTGTCACGATTGCGCGGTGATCCGCGGCAATGGCCGTGATCAGGGCCTCGTCCAGCGGCTTGACGAATCGCATGTTGACGAGCGTCGCGTCGAGGGCGTCGGCGGCAGCCATTGCCGGCGCCACCATCGAGCCGAATGCGAGCAGGGCCAGGCCGCTACCGCCACGGCGGCGCGTCTCGGCAATCCCCAGGGGCAGGGCCTGCATCGTGCGCTCAACCGTCACGCCCGGACCGCGGCCGCGCGGGTAGCGCACTGCGGCTGGCTGGTCCTGGGTGCTGGCCGTATACAGCATCTGCCGGCATTCATTCTCATCAGCCGGGGCCATCACCACGAGATTGGGTATGCAGCGCAGGTACGAAAGATCGAACTCGCCCTGGTGCGTCGCGCCGTCGCCACCGACGAGGCCCGCGCGATCGATCGCGAAAACGACGGGCAGGCGCTGCAGCGCCACGTCGTGAATCAGCTGATCGTAGGCGCGCTGCAGGAATGTCGAATAGATTGCGACGACCGGCCGCAGCCCATCGCATGCGAGGCCGGCCGCCAGCGTTACGGCATGCTGCTCGGCAATCGCGACGTCGAAATAGCGATCCGGAAATCGCCGTTCGAATTCGACCATGCCGGAGCCCTCGCGCATGGCCGGCGTAATCGCGACGATGCGCGGATCCTGCTCGGCAATGTCGCAAAGCCACTGTCCGAACACCTGCGAGTAGGTCGGGCCGCCCGGAATTTCCTTCAATAGCGTGCCGCTCGCCGGATCGTACGGACCGGGCCCGTGCCACTTGATCGGGTCGGCCTCCGCCGGCGCGTAGCCCTTGCCCTTCTGCGTAACCACGTGCAGGAATTGAGGCCCGGGCAGCAATCGCATGTTGCGAAGCGTCGCAACAAGCGTATCGACATCGTGCCCGTCAACCGGCCCGATGTAGTTGAATCCCATTTCTTCAAACAATGTTCCAGGCAATACCATGCCCTTGGCGTGCACTTCGGAGCGTCGCGCCAGCTCCCAGGCGGCCGGCATCGAGCGCAGCACCTTTTTGGAGCCCTCGCGCAGATGCGAGTACATGCGACCCGACAGCAGTCGCGCGAAATACTGGGACAGGGCGCCGACATTCTC
>JAOUGR010000160.1 GCA_029857655.1 Gammaproteobacteria bacterium
TACCATCGGCAGCAGATCGGCGCGCTGGTTCGGCATGCTGCGCCCTGCACGCCGGGTCTGCACGACGGCATTCACGTCGTGATTCGCAACGGACAACGCGCCGCGCGGACGATGGTACTTGAACGAGCGCCCGAGCGTGCGCACGCCCGACGCCATCAGCGCACTGGTGAGGGTATCGCCATGGTAGCCGCGATGAGTGCGGCCCTCGAAAGAGAATGAGACCGGCCGCGAGCGGTCGATCCATTCGCCCGGCCGGGGTGCGAGGCGTTTCATGCGCCGCCTCCGACAGATTTCACATGAAGAAAGGTGCGCAGCACGATGTCGGATACGGTGTCCCGTTCGGCCACAAACCACACGCCGCTTGATGTATGGCACCACCATTCACACTTGATGCCCGGCACGCTGTTGCGATTGAAAACATAGTCGGTCCATTCGGCATCCGTTGCGCTCGCTGGATCCGGCATCTCGCGCAGCTCTCCCCCATAGGCGAATTCGCTCATGGGGCGCGGGCCATTTATCGGGCAGGTAAGTATCTTCATGGCTAGTGACCGACCGAGGCGGCGCCCTTTTCGCCGGTCAGTGCATAGCGCGCAAAGCGATCGAAGGCAAATCCGCGGATGAGCACATGGTTCTCGTCCCTGGCAACCGTGTGACTCATCGTCTTGCCGCACACCGGGGTGGCCTTGAAGCCCCAGGTGCCCCAGCCGGAATCCAGGTAGAAGCCGCTGACCGGGGTCTTGCCCATGATCGGCGAGAAATCTGGTGTCATGTCGGCCATGCCGGCCCACTGCCGTACGATCCTGACGTCAGACAAGAATGGAAAGAGCTCGAGCATGTGTGCGCTCAGTGATTCCGCGAAATCGAGTGTCGAACGCGTCGAGTGCAGCTCGTAGGGATCGAGCGAGGCGCCCATCACGAGCTCGCCCCGCGCCGACTGGCTGATATAGACGTGCAGCGAGCCCGAAACAATGATCGGATCGAGCCAGGGCTTGAGCGGCTCCGAAACCATCGCCTGCAGTGGGTGGACGTAGATCGGCGAGCGCAGGCCCACCATCGCGAGCACGCCAGGCGTGGATCCGGCAACCGCACACAGCAGCTTGCGGGTTGCGATACGACCGCGGTTCGTGCGCACGCCGACGACCGCCGGACCCGAACCACGGTCCTCGAGCTCGATACCCAGCACCTGCGTGTTCTGGTGAATCTCGACACCGCGCCGGTCGGCGCCGCGGCCATAACCCCAGGCCACCGTGTCGTGGCGCGCGATAGCCCCAGGGGCGTGGTACAGCGCACCCAGCACAGGCGGTGAGTGACCGCCGCAGTTGAGGTCCATCATTGGAACCGCCTCGGCGACGGCCTTGGCATCGATTGCCTCGCTCTGGACGCCGAAGTGCTTGTTCACCTCGGCGCGCCACCGCATGGTGCGCATCGCCGAGTCGGTATGGGCCAGCGTGAAATGCCCGCGCGTCGAGTAGAAGAGATTGAGGTCGAAATCCTGCGACAGATCCTGCCAGAGGCGCACGCTCTCGTCGTAGAACTTGACGCCCTCAGGCGTCAGGTAATTCGAACGGATGATGGTCGTGTTGCGCCCGGTGTTGCCGCCGCCGATATACCCCTGATCGAGCACGGCCACATTGCTGATGCCGTGGTCGCGGGCGAGATAGTAGGCGGCAGCCAGGCCGTGTCCGCCAGCTCCGATGATGACGACATCGTAGGAGTTCTTCAGCCGCTCGTGCCGCGTGAACATGCGCGGCTCGGGGTGACGCGAGGACAGTGCAAATCTGACGAGACGCCACGGCATCGCGGTTTCAACATTTGGGAAAGAATGGCAAGCAATGCCTGTGTAGCACCAAGTTGCATGACATGCAACAATAGTAATTGTCATGCATAAGGCAGGGCAGCACCCAAGACGTAAGTCCGCGAAATCCATGGCCTCTGCAACGGTTGGGGCGACCCGCCCGTTCGGATCTGCGGGGGAACTCGGCCGGGTGGCCCGGCGCGTTCGCGACGGCCAGGGCCTGACGCTCGCCGATGTCGCCACGCGTGCGGGCATCAGCGCCGCCATGCTGAGCCGGTTGGAAACGGGGCGCACCAGCCCGAGCCTCGAAACGATCGTTTCGCTGGCCGGCGCGCTTGGTATACGGCCATCCCACCTGCTCCAGGAGATTGGCATCGAAGATGAGGATGCGCAGCTGGTGCCTGCGGGCCTCGGTCTTGAGGTGGTGCGGCGCGGAACCAAGCGCGGCCACACGTATCACCTCCTTGCGGCACAGCGCGGGCCGCACAAAGTCTTCGAGCCGTTCCTCGTGACGCTCACCGACAAGAGCGAGATGTTCCCGGGCTTCGAACACCCGGGAACCGAGTTTATCCACGTCCTGAGCGGTGAGATCGTGTACCGGCTCGGGCAGCGCAGCTACCACCTGCGCCCCGGTGACTCCCTGACTTTCCGGGGGCGCGTGGCGCATGGTCCCGAGAAGCTGGTGAAGGTGCCTATCCGCATGCTTTCGATCATCATTTACGGAGAGACACCCGAAGGAATTACGTAATCCGGAAAGAGCGCAAGCGCACTGACTCATCGTATAATCCGTTTTCGAGAGAGACCGAAAACGCCGGTACCATCGGAAGACTCTCCGAAATCGGCTAGGCCTCTAGAATCCGGCCGCCCGACATACCAATCGACGCGGCCGCGTAGAGACACGGAGAATCATCATGATCAAGAAAATTCTGTGTGCGGTCGACGATACCGAGTACTCCAAAGCAGCAATCGCCGTGACGGCGGAATTGGCAAAGGCTACGGATGCGAAAGTCACTTTCCTTGCTGTAAACCAGCTGCTTGGCGGCTATGGCCACGGCGGGGTTTCTACCTATATTTGGGATAGCGCCACCATGAAGCGCGTGCTCAGCGACGCGACGGTGGCGGCCAAGAAAGCAGGCGTGAAGGAATCCAATACCGTAGACGTGAAGAGTCGCGACATTGGACGGGCCATCGTTGTCTTTGCCGAGGAAAACGACATTGATCACGTCGTGGTCGGAACGGGCGGGAAAAGCGCTATTTCGCGGCTCATGCTTGGCTCCATCTCAAGCGATGTGCTCGCCCGCGCACATTGCCCGGTGACGGTGGCGCGACTTCACAAGTAGTCTGCACCGCTCCGCGGCGCGGACCGCTCAACAAGTCCGGGCGGGAGACGGAAGTTTGTTCCGCATTTAGACATTCCCTAGTCGTTCTGCAGCCTGCTCGAGCGTTGCGTCTTCCTTGGCGAAACAGAACCGGACCAGCCGACCCTGCAGCGGCTCTGCGCAGAATGGCGACAGCGGGATCGCTGCGACGCCGTGTTCGCGAATCAATCGCATGCAGAACTCGACATCCGGCTCGTCGGACACTGCCCCGTAGTCCGCAAGCTGGAAATAGGTGCCGGCGACCGGCCGCAATGCGAGGCGTGAGCCCCTGAGCAGCGTTGCAAATCGGTCCCGGCGCGATTGATAGAACGGCGCCAACCCGTCAAGAAATTCAGGCTCCTCGCGCATGAAATCCGCAATCGCGTGCTGCATCGGCGTCGAAACGGAGAACGTCAGGAACTGGTGCACTTTGCGAAACTCCGCGCTTAGCGCCGGCGTCGCCACGCAATAACCGACCTTCCAGCCGGTGGCGTTGTACGTCTTGCCAAATGAGAACACGGCGAAGCACCGGCCTCGCAGGCGCTCGTTCGACAGCACGCTCGAATGACGCTTGCCGTCATAGACGAGGCCCTCGTGGACCTCGTCTGACAGCACCAACGCCCCGGTGGGCTCGAGCAGCTCCGCGACGCGTTTCCAGTCGTCTACGGTCAGCACCGCGCCGGTTGGATTGTGGGGCGTATTGACGATCAGGAGGCGCGTGCGCGGACCGATCGCTGCCCCAAGTCGTTCGTAGTCGATGCTGAATTCCGGCATCCGTAGCGGCACGCGCCTGAGGCGCGCGCCCGCCAGTTCGGCAGCCGGACCATAGGAATCGTAGGCCGGGTCGAGCATCACGACCTCATCGCCGGGATGCACGACCGCGTGAATTGCGGCAAACAAGGCCTCGGTGCCGCCCGTCGTGATCGTGATTTCGCTCGCTGCGTCGATCGAAATGCCGTGCCGGCGCAGCAGCATCCCGGCGATTGCCTCGCAAAGAGCGGGCAAGCCCGTCATCGGCGCGTACTGATTGTGACCAGCGGCGAGATGGGCGCCGACCAGTTCGCACAAGCGCACCGGTGGCTGGAAATCCGGGAATCCCTGGCCCAGGTTGATCGCGCCCGTTTCGGCCGCCAGCCGTGACATGATCGTGAAGATCGTCGTGCCAACGCCGGGCAGCTTGGTGTCAGGCCGCTGCATCGAGGTAGGGTAACACTGTAGTCCGAGGGGGCGCCGAACGCCCCATTGCCACGCCCATGGGAGGGAGTGAGACTCGTTCCACGTCTGGAAAGTCATCGGGCTGCGCCGCATGCGGCGTTGGGCGCGGCGTGTAGATCAGGAGCGGTTCGTGCTAACGAAAATCGTCATTGGCAGCTGGCTGGTCGCGCTTGCGGCGATCCTGTGGCTGCTGTGGCGCTCGAAGAAAGTCTTCTAGTCACAAGCCCGGGCAACGGACTCAAGACGGAATTCGATCGGCCCAGGCGTGACCGGCAGCCTCGCGATATCGACCGCGCTCGTGAAGGCGTTAGCGACGATGCAACCGGATCCGGGCGTCTCCGCGTGCACGACGATAATGGTTGCCGTACCTTCGCGCCAGGCACGGTCGATGCGGATCGAATACCCCCCGGTGCGACGCTGGCCGGCTGCCGCGACGATCATCGTCTCGCGCTCGAAATCGACCTCGGGCAGTGGCGGCACCGGGCGCATGCGGCTGTGGACGCGTTGCCAGAGGGCAGCCCAGTCATCGGAGTTGCGGACCACGAATTGCCCCGCTTCGTCGATGCCACTCGAAAGCGTGTATGCCGCCGCGTCTGGCCTCAATCTCGTTACCGTCACAAGATCGTCACAGGGAGCGGCCTGGGCGAGCACGCTCATCAGCATGGCGGCAATCAATGCATTGCCTGAATGGATCGCGGTGCTAGCCCTCAAGTGCCACATCGTCGGCGCTGATCATCCCGGACCTCACCGCGTACATCGTGATCTCCGCGGCATTGTGCAGCGACAGTTTCCGCATCAGGTTCGAGCGATGTTTCTCGATCGTCTTGACAGCCAGTCCAAGGTCCCTGGCGATCGA
>JAOUGR010000161.1 GCA_029857655.1 Gammaproteobacteria bacterium
CGGTGCCCGAGCCGTACGACGCGGCCGAGTTGCAGCAACTCGTCGGCCCGATTGCGTTGTACGTCGACGACCTGATCGGCATCGTGCTGCCGGCGTCGGCCTACCCCCTGCAGGTCGTCGAGGCGGTACGTTTCCTCGACGCGCAGCAGGAAAATCCCGCGCTGGTACCCGATGCGAGTTGGGACGATGCAGTCGTGGCGCTGCTCAATTACCCAGAAGTGCTGCGGATGATGAGCGACAACCTGCGTTGGACAGCCAACCTCGGCGACGCCTTTGTCTATCAGCAGCCGGAGCTGCTGGACGCGATCCAGCAGTTTCGCTCGCTGGCGCAGTCCTCTGGCCACCTGCAGAGTGACGAGTACCAGGTTGTCGACAATGCAGATGGGGCCATCCAGATCGCCCCGGCCGACCCGCAGATCATCTATGTGCCCTATTACGTGCCCACGGAGGTGGTCAGCTATTACTCGGCACCGGCAATCCGGTACTACCCCTACGGCTATCCGGTCTATGACTATCCGTATTCCGCCGGCTACTCGTTCCGCTCGGGGTTCTTCTGGGGCGTGACCACTGCGTACATCGTCAGCTGGAACACGCGCTACGTGTATGCCTATCCGCATGGCTACGCCAGGCACCCGTACTACGGGCGCCAGTACTGGCAACGGCACTACGTCAGACATTCGTACTATGACCGCACCCGCGATCACGACCACGTGTGGCGCCCCAACGCGCGCAGGAACACGCGGCCGCAGCACTATGACGACAATCGGGGCAGGGATTGGCACCGCGGCGGCCAGACTGCGCCGACACGCGGCAATGCATCGACATTCGTGCCGGCGGTTACCTCCTCACTGACAACGTCGACCCGCAATGCACGGAATCCGCATCGCGAGGAGAATTGGAATTCTCGTGCGACAGATCGCGGCGGGCGCGGCTTCGAGCGCACCGACATCGAAAGGCGCGGCGTGCGGCCTCCACCGCGGCGGACTTCTGCCGCCCCCAGCACCGCCAGGACTCGCATCCCGGTCAAGGGCCTGCGCGAGGCGCCGCACGCGCAACCTCAGGAACAAAGTGAACCCGAGTCCGCGCCGTCGCGGGATGCGCCGCGCCAGCAGCAGGCGATGCGGGGCGCGAGAGGCAGGGCAGATGGTCGAATGACGAAGGAACCGTAACGTTATTCGCACGGGGAGTTGAAGCTCGAGCCGTTAGAGCACGGCGAGGGCTGTACGCGCAACTTCCTCGCCCCACTCCTGGACGAAATGGCCGCCTTCCGCCACCTCATGCGGTGGTGGGCAGTTGCGGATGATCCTTGCCATGGCGCGCATCACGGGCGGTCCCAGCACGGGATCTTTCATGCCGACAGCCATGAATGTCCTGCCCGCCCACTCGGTTTGAAACCATTCGCGGGCGCGGCGCGATAATGCGGCGCCTTCGGCTTCAGGATTGTCGGGCACCAGGTTCGGAAATCGCCGCACGCCGCCCTTGAACGCCGCATCGGGAAATGGCGCGTCGTAGGCCGCGGCCTCCGCCGACGTGAGGTGTGGGCAGGAACGGGCGAGCAGCTTGCCGACCGCGAGGTCGGGGTTCCTGTTGCTGTAGGCGCGCCAGTCGAGAAAGCCCTGCCCGAGGGGAACGTCGCCGGTCCCGAGCGCGGTGTTCATGATGAAGAGACTGGAAAATCGGTCCGGCATGTCCATCGGCAGGGTCAGTCCCAGCAGCCCGCCCCAGTCCTGCACCGTAAGCACCACGTTTTTGAGATCGAGGCGCTCCACCAGATTCTTGAGCAGGTTACGGTGGAACATGAATGTATAGCGCGCGTCGTCGGCCGGCTTGTCGCTCCTGCCGAACCCAAGCAGGTCCGGGGCCACCACCCTGTGCCCGGCTGCCGTGATCACCGGCAGCATGCGCCGGTACAGGTAGCTCCAGGTGGGCTGGCCGTGCAGGCACAGAAACACCTTGGCGGCGTCGCGCGGACCTTCATCGACATAGTGGACGCGCAGTCCGGCGTAGCCCTCGAGGTCGCTGATGAAATGCGGCGCGTACGTATATCCAGGGAGGTTCGCAAAGCGTTCATCCGGTGTGCGCAGTACGGCGGACATACGGCCGTCAGCATGCCACTGTCCGGTACCACTTGTCGCTCGTGGACTGCACACGACGGTCACTCCGTGCTAGCCTGCTCGTCCATTTTCAGAGGAGAAACCTAATGCGTCGAATTTCAGTGTTGCTGCTTGTTGCCCTCGCGACAGCAGGCATGTCGGTTCACGCCGATACGGCGAGTCCGGCGGTAGCCGCCGAGATCATCAGCATCGTCAAGGCACAATGGGCGGCGGGGAACCAGAAAAACCTTGCCGAATCGCAGAAGAACATCGCCGATGACTACACCGAGTTGAATGGTGATGCGGCGACCCGAGTAGATGGCCGGGCCCTCGCAGCGCGGTTCACAGAGGCCCAGGACAAGGACCCGGGCAAAACGCTCGTAAGTGAAATGCTCAATCCGAAAGTCCAAGTCTACGGGGACGTCGCGATCCTGAGCTACAACTACATGGGTTACGGGCAGGACAAGGACGGTACGGTCAAGCCCAATCGCGCCAAGTCCACGCGGGTCTATGCCAAGCAGGGTGGCAAGTGGCTGCTGGTGCACGCCAATTTCGCTGCGGATCCATTGCCGCAGAACTGATGCAAGCTTCGTGGGAATCGAGTGCAGGGGAAGCCTACTGGCTTCCCCTTTTTTCTTGTGAATCCGGAATGCTGGCATACGGGATCAACATGTCAATTACATTGCGAACCAGTGAGCCGATAATCGCGAAGGCGATGCTGATGGAGAAGGAATCTTTCGACCTCGTGAACCCGGAAATTCCCGGGCTCGTGGGTGCGTATCCAGCGAAACTTCACGCGGAATTCCATGCGACCAGACAGGAATATCGCATCATCTTCCCGGAGTTTGCGGCGGGCAGTACCTAAGACTTCGCGTACCAGGACTTCACACCGGCGTGGTCACGCACGGCGTCGTGCACGCCTGTGAGCCTGGGATAGTCGGCGAAGATCGTGGCGGGAATGTGATCCACCTTGCCGCCGCTAAACCAGCGCACCGCCATGAAAATCTTGAGGTCCACGACGTGGATGGCTTTTCCGCCGAAGAACGGCGCACTCGCAATGTTCTTCTCGGCGGCCTTTGCCCACGCAGGCAGGAAACCGGCCACGAGCGCCTCGCGCGCGACTTTCTTCTCGACGTCCCCCATGCGCAGGGTCGGCGAGACGACTGCGCGCAGCGTCTCCACGTGCTGCATCATTCCTTCATGGAGCGCCGCATCGAAGTCGTCGGCAGGGTGCAGACCATGGCGACGGCCTATCAGCACGAGGATGGCATTCGAGTGAGCGAATGCCGGTCGTCCCGGCAGCTCGAGGACGGGCAGGCCGCCGTAAGGCGTCTGCTCCTTCATCGCGGGCCAGTCGGTGGCGTTGATGCGCACGTCGTCGAAGTCGACGCCAGCGAGATGCAGGGCGAGGCGGCATTCCTCCCCGCGACTCACCGGCGCATCGAAGTAAATGAGCTTGGGCTTGCTGATGGTGGAAAAAGAATACCACGCTCAGGATTGCAGCTTGAGCCCAGGTCATTTCCAGGTCGCAACGCCGGCCGCAACGGACATTGGAGTGGCGGATGGCCGGAAGGCGGACTATCGTCATTTGGGGTCGCATTGCACGCCGCTCACGAGGTTGACATGAAGATGAACATCAAGGCCCTTGCGATCGCCATTGGCGTCGTGTGGAGTGCCTGTGTCCTGCTCGTGGGTGTTGCACATCTGGTGTGGCCGGGCTATGGGGTTGCGTTCCTCGACTTGGTTGCATCGATCTACCCAGGATTTCATCCGGCCAACGGCTTCGTCGCCATGATCGTTGGCGCTTTGTACGCGCTCATCGATGGCGCCATCGGCGGTGCCGTAATTGCATGGCTGTATAACGCGACGGTCCGTGCCACGTAGGAGACTGTTTGGCATCAGGCGCGATCATGATGCGTGCGTCGCAAATTTGAGGCGGCGGTTACACACTTGGGCTTGAATTCAGCCTAAACTACCGCCGGCCCATGCCAGACCCCGCCATTACACAAGCGACGCTCGCTGAACCGCCATTGCGGCAGTTGATCGCGCCCTTTGCCCGGGCCGACAATCGTCGCGCCTGGTTTCAGCTCGTGACCACGAGCCTGCTGTTCGTCGTTGGCTGGAGCATCATGGTTTTCGGCGTTCGGCTGGCCTGGAACTATGGCTTCGTGTTGCTGCTGTCGCTGCCAGTTGCGGGGCTGTACGTGCGGCTATTCATCTTTCAGCACGACTGTGGCCATGGCTCGTTCTTCAGCACCCCGCGCTTGAATGACACCGTCGGGCGCGTGCTCGGTGTCGTGACGCTGATGCCGTACTCTTACTGGCGCCGCACGCATGCCATCCACCATGCGACATCGGGCAACCTGGACCGCCGCGGGACCGGGGACATTGTCACGATGAGCGTGAGCGAGTACGCGGCGGCACCCTGGTGGCGGCGGCTGGGCTATCGCTTGTACCGCAGCACGCCAGTGCTGCTGGGCATCGGCCCGCTGTACCAGTTTGTGCTCAAGCATCGCTTCCCATTCGACCTGCCGCGCAGCTTCCGCAAAGAATGGACCAGCATCTGGCTCAACGACGTCGCGCTCGTGCTGGTCTTCTGCGTGCTCGTGCTGGCGCTGGGCTGGCACACGGTGCTGCTCGTGCAGCTGCCGGTATTGCTGCTGGCCGGAGCAGCGGGTGTCTGGCTCTTCTATGTCCAACACCAGTTTGAGAGTACCTACTGGGCCAAGAAAGATGTCTGGAATGTCGAGCGCTCCGCCGTCGAGGGCAGCTCCTATTACGATCTGCCAGCGATCCTGCACTGGTTTAGTGGCAATATCGGCTTCCACCACATACATCACCTGGCGAGCCGGGTGCCGAATTATCGGCTGCGCGAGTGCTTTGAATCGCACCCGCGCTTGCAACGGGCGCAGCGACTGACTTTCTGGACCAGTCTGCGATTGGCACGGCTCCGGCTCTGGGACGAACAGGCCCAGCGCCTGGTCCCGTTCTCCGCGTATCAGCGAAATCGGTAGGCCCCGACGCTCTCAAAGAGCGTGAATCTTCCGTCTGGACTCAAGTCGACTGGGGCCGACGCACATCAGGAATGATGCGACAATTCCAGCCTGTTGC
>JAOUGR010000162.1 GCA_029857655.1 Gammaproteobacteria bacterium
ATGGTTTCCGGCCTCCTTCCGGGAGCACGGCCGCGTGGGCGTCTATTTCGAGGCGGCGGCGGTCATCGTTTCGCTGACGCTGCTGGGGCAGTTGCTGGAGCTGCGCGCGCGTTCGTCGACCTCTTCGGCGATTAAGGCGTTGTTACGGCTTGCACCGCGGACCGCGCGGCGCATCCTCGATGACGGCAGTGAGGAGGACGTTCCGCTCGACGCGGTTCATGTCGGTGACCGGCTGCGCGTGCGGCCTGGCGAGAAAGTGCCGCTGGACGGCGAAGTTCTCGAGGGCCGATCCAGCGTCGATGAATCCATGCTGACCGGCGAATCAATGCCGGTTGAAAAGCAGCCGGGCGGCCGCGTCATCGGCGGCACCCAGAACGCCAGCGGCAGCCTCGTGATGCGTGCCGACCGTGTCGGTGCCGGAACCATGCTCGCACAGATCGTGCAACTCGTGGCCCAGGCCCAGCGCTCGCGCGCCCCGATGCAGAAGCTTGCCGATCGCGTGTCGTACTGGTTCGTGCTGGCAGTCCTGGCGGTCGCTGCTCTGACATTCCTCGTCTGGGGCTGGTTCGGGCCGGAACCATCCTGGACCTATGCGGTGCTGAATGCCGTGTCGGTACTGATCATCGCCTGCCCTTGCGCGCTCGGCCTTGCCACGCCGATGTCGGTCATGGTCGCCACCGGGCGCGCCGCACAGTCGGGCGTCCTGTTTCGCGACGCCGAGGCAATCGAAACGCTGCGTGCGGTAGACACGCTGATCGTGGACAAGACCGGCACCTTGACCGAGGGCCGGCCGGCATTTCGCGCCGCTGTCCCGGCGGGCGGTTTCGACGAAACGCAGTTGCTGCGCCTGGCCGCCAGCCTGGACCAGGGCAGCGAACATCCACTCGCGGATGCGATCGTTGCCGAGGCGCGCAAGCGCGGGCTGCTGCTGGCGAAGCCGGAGTCGTTCGAATCGGGGACTGGCCTCGGCGTCCGCGGCCGTGTGGAGGGCCGCAAGCTCGCGCTCGGCAGTGCCGCGCTGATGCGCGACCTGGGCGTGGATACGACTGCTGCGTCGGAAAATGCGGCCATGCTTCGCGACGCCGGTGCGAGCGTCGTGTTTCTCGCGGTGGATGACAGCTTCGCGGGCCATATTGCGGTTGCAGATCCAGTCAAGGCGACGACACCCGAAGCACTTGCTCAACTCCGTCGCGCGGGTCTCAGGATCGTCATGGCAACCGGCGACGCAGTTGCGACTGCCAACGCCGTCGCCATGGCGACCGGCATCGACGAGGTGCACGGCGAGATGCGCCCGGCGGACAAGGCCGCGCTGATTGCACGCCTGCACGCAGAAGGCCGGCGCGTCGCGATGGCTGGCGACGGTATCAACGATGCTCCCGCGCTCGCCGCCGCCGATGTCGGCATCGCGATGGGTACGGGCACGGACGTGGCGATCTCGAGCGCGCAGCTCACGCTCGTCAAGGGCGACCTGCGCGGTATCGTGCGGGCGCGGGCCATTTCCTCCGCGACCGTCGCCAACATGCGCCAGAATCTCGGCTTCGCCCTTCTCTATAACGCACTCGGCGTGCCGCTGGCCGCGGGGCTTCTCTATCCGTGGTTCGGCGTGCTGTTAAGCCCGATGATCGCTGCGCTCGCAATGAGCCTGTCGTCGGTGTCGGTGGTCGCTAACGCCCTGCGGCTACGGGGCGGATCCGGGGTTGCGACGATCCGCAAAAGTGGCGCAAGGCCACTGGAAAATTGAGGCCGCCGGCGGAAGCCGGCGGCCTCTGCGCACTTCACCTGGCTGCCGCCGCCATTTCGCGATGCTCTTTCGCGAGCATGCGATATTCAACGGCTGCGCTGCGGAAAGCCTCTTCGAGCCGGCCGCAGTGGTTCGCCATCGACGCACCCGACGTCTTGTTGAGGCCGAGGCGATAGGTTTGCGCCATCTTTGCGTGGCTATCGGCCCGGCTCTCGGTCGCCGCGGCTTCTTCTTCATACGACTGCGCAATCGCTTCATGCTGCACCGAGGTCGACGCCGCCTCGATCTGTGCCTGGGTCACGCCTTCGCCGGTCGCGGCAGGCGCCGCTACGATCAGGGCCAGCATGGCGAGGCCGCCAGCGAGCCAGCTAGTGAATTTCTTCATGATCATCTCCATTCGTAAACATGCCTGAGAATCAGGAATACCGGCAGGTACCGGCACTCCGTCCGTAGTGCGAGGCAAGATTCAGACTGGAGGGCGAAAGGGTCTATCGAGTCGGCGGGGAGTAGAGCCGGAAAAATCTCCGACATCGGCCATTACGAGCGCGATTGCTTTGAGCTCCACCTGGCCGACGGATTGCAGTGGAATGTGTACGCACAGGTAGTTACATGTCATGGCAGTGCCCATATCGCAGTTCTGCGGGGAACAATCTCCCGTTGGGCACTTGTCAACGGCGTGTTCACAATCATGCATGATTACCGCAGCGGCTGCCGGGTGCGCCATCTGATCCAGGACGGGCATCATGCCGGCCATGCCAAGTTGCAGGAGCAGGCTGACAATCGCGAGCGAGACCAGTGGGATGGAAATCGTCGGCGCAGAGGATGGGCGGGCACGCTTCAAAAGCGCTTGTCTTGACGGCGGGCGCCGATGGTCGCAACCGGGTTGACAGTCGTTCACAGGCCCTCACTACGTAACCGTTACCGGGCAAAACGAGGGCAAACTTCCAGTAACTACCAGCGGCAGACTAGGTCAACCGGGGTCCGGCCCGCATTGATCTGGATCAAACCGGGCGCAATCGACTTGCCAGGCGCATTCCGGCGCGCTGGTTGCGCCTGCAGGGCGGCTGACCCTCAGAATAGGAACTGGGCCAGCCACCAGCCGGCTGCAGCGATCAGCGCGGAGGCCGGTATCGTAATGACCCACGCGATCATCACGTTGCCGGCGACGCCCCAACGCACGGCGCGCACGCGCCGCGTGGAGCCGACGCCGATGATGGCGCCGGTGATCGTATGCGTCGTCGAGACCGGAATTCCGAAACTCGATGCAAGAAAGAGCGACATGGCGCCGCCCGTCTCCGCCGCAAAGCCGCCGACCGGCTTCAACTTGGTGATGCGCTGACCCATCGTCTTGACGATTCGCCAGCCGCCAAACAACGTGCCGAGCGCGATCGTTACATAGCAGGCGATGATGACCCAGTAGGGCAGGTGATCGCGGGTCGTCAGATTGGCAGAGATCAACAGGAGCCAGATGATGCCCATAGTCTTCTGGGCGTCGTTGCTGCCGTGGCCGATGCTGTAGAGCGCCGACGACAGGAGCTGCAGGCGGCGGAACCAGCGGTCGGTCAGGCGCTGCGTCTGGCGTCGGCAAATCCACGACACCGCCACGGTAATGAGCCCCGCGAGCAACATCCCGAGTACCGGCGCCACGACTATGAACGTCGATGTCTTGATGATGCCCGGCGCAAGCAATGGTCCGGTGCCGGCCTTCGCAATGGTGGCGCCCAGCATGCCGCCGATCAACGCGTGCGAGGAGCTCGACGGCATGCCGTAGTACCAGGTGATGACATTCCACGCGATTGCGCCGACCAGGGCGCCGAAGATCACGTAGTTATCCACGACGTCCGGGTTGACGATGCCCTTGCCGACAGTAGCCGCGACATGCAGCTCGAACAGCGCAATGGCGACAAAATTGAAGAATGCGGCCCAGATGACGGCCTGGTAGGGCTTCAGCACACCCGTCGAAACGATCGTTGCGATCGAATTCGCGGCGTCATGGAAGCCGTTCAGGAAGTCGAACGCGAGCGCGAGCAAGACCAGCATTGCGAGCGTCAGCGTGACGGCGCCAGCGTCCATCGTCAGCCGTTCTCCAGCACCACGCCCTCTATTACGAGTGCGACATCCTGGCATTTGTCGGTGGTCAGCTCGAGCAGTTCGTAGACGGCCTTGAGCTTGACGAGCTGGCGCACATCCTGTTCCTCGCGGAACAGCCTGGAAATCGCCGCCTGCGTGACCCGGTCCGCATCAGTCTCGAGCACATCGATTTCCTGGCATATCTTCAGGATCGCCGGCCCGTTGTCCATCGAAGACAGTTGCGTAACAGCGGCTGCAACCTTCGTGCAGCATATCTGGACAAGGGCTGCGAGCTGGGACACTTCGGGCGTCAGGATATGGACGTCGTACAGGGTCAGAGACTCTGCGGTGTCCTGCATCAGGTCCAGGATGTCATCCATGCGCTGGATCAACTTGTTGATCTGGTCACGATCGAAGGGCGTGACAAAGGTGTTGTGCATCAGCGCGACGGTCTCGTGCGTTACGTCGTCCGCCGCTGTCTCAAAGCCCTGAATCTTTGCGATATATGCGTCACGCCGGTTGTTGGCGGAATAATCCGCAAGCATTTCCACGAGGGTGGCTGCGCCCTGGACGACCAGCGAAGCGTGGCTGTTGAACAGCGTGAAGAACTGCCGCTCACGCGGCATCAATATCGACAATAGACGCATGGTATATCCCCGGCACGTAATCCAGGGGGCATATTCTAATCACCTGAAAAGAAATGTTGGGGTATCTTTGATGGCATGAATATCCGCTCGCGACCCGTACTGCATTGCCTGGCCCTGCTGCTGGTGGTCTCACAAGCCGGCGCGCAGGCGATGGACGCCGAAACCGCGCGCCTGATTGCGGATCTCGGCCTGAAGGAGTCCTCGAGGCCGGTTTCCGAACTTCCCGGCTGGCGGCCGCCGACACGCATTGTCGTGGCTACCGATGATGCTGAGCGCATTGCCTGGCTGCAGGCTGCGGCGCCGGGCGTGAAGCTGGTGGGCGCGAAGAATGCCGACGAGGCCGCGCATGAAGCGCGCGATGCCGACGCCATGGTCGGTTACTGCGATGCGGCCGTGCTTGAGGCGGGAAAGAGGATCCGCTGGATCCAGGCATTTTATGCCGGCGTGGAGCGCTGTGTCGGAGTGCCCGGTTTTGCGGCGCGCGGCATCGTGCTGACCAACATGCAGAAGATCGCAGGCCCGGTGATGTCCGAGCACGTGCTCGCGCTCATGCTGGGCCTTGCGCGTGGACTCGCGAGCTATGTGCCGCTTCAGGCCCGCGGCGAATGGTCGTCCGAAGCAGTGCCGGAAGAACGCATGTGGTCGCTCGAAGGCCGCACGATCTTTGTGGCCGGCCTCGGCGGCATCGGCACGGAAGTGGCGCGGCGCG
>JAOUGR010000163.1 GCA_029857655.1 Gammaproteobacteria bacterium
ATCTCGGCATGGCGGAAGCCCCGGGGGCCGCCGGTCATTCGCCGCGGCGAATTGCGTTCCACAACGATGCAGGCGCGGGCATCAATGCGGAAGCACTGCGCCGGACGCCACGCCGAGGTCCGCGCGCCCTCGCCTACCTGATCGGGCTTGCACGCGTGTTGCTGCGCTTTCGTGCGCCGCAATTCGATCTGGCAGTCGATGGCCAGCCGCAATCCGGGCGTTACCTGATTGCGATTGCCATGAATGGCCACTACTACGGTGGCGGCATGCGCCTGGCGCCCAGCGCGCAGATCGATGACGGATTCTTCGATCTGGTCATGATCGAACCAATGTCGCTCGCTGCGGTGATCCGTCGCCTGCCGAGACTCTTCAACGGCCGGCTGGAGGGCGATCCGGCCTTCCGTGTATTGCGCTGCCAAACCGCGACAATTCGCGCTGAACCAGCCTGCGGCATCGAGATCGACGGACAGGATTTCGGATCCACGCCGATCACGCTGAAAATGCTGCCCGGCGCGCTGAATGTCCTCGATTGCCGCGCGTCAGCGGAATGACGCAAGGATCTTCGGCAGCTTTGCTGCGCCAGGGCACAGGCGCTCGAATGGCACGCTGTTGAGCGCGGCTTCGGTCGTGTTGTGCCGCGCGTGGAAATCGCGGCGCTTCTGGTCCACGTAGATCAGGCCGGTCACATATTCGTTGCGCATCGCGCGTTCCTGCACGTAGCCGGCTGCCCGCGCGCGGTTGGTCGGGTCGTAGTCCGGGTCCAGCTTGCGAAGCACGATACTGCTTCCATCGTGCATGGTCACCGGCAACGTATCGCCCGGCGCATAGCTGACGCTGATCTCGCGCTGCGGGGCGACGTAATCGGCGGCAACCGGCGCATCCGAATGCTCGCGCACGTAAGCATAGCTCTTGGTCGAGCCCTCGTGGTCATTGAAGGTCACGCATGGCGACAACACATCGATAATCGCGAAACCGCTGTGGGAAAGACCTGCCTTGATCAGCGGAACCAGCTGCGCCTTGTCGCCGGAAAAGCTGCGCGCGACGAATGAGGCGCCCAATGCGAGCGCCAGCAGCACCGGGTCGATCGGTTCCTGCTCATTGGCATCCCCTTTCTTGGACTTCGAGCCGATATCTGCCGACGCCGAGAACTGGCCTTTGGTGAGTCCGTAGACACCGTTGTTCTCGAGGATGTAGACCATGTCGAGGTTGCGCCGGATCACATGTGCGAGCTGGCCGACGCCGATGGACAGGGAATCGCCATCGCCCGACACACCGATGTAGCGCAGGTTCCGGTTGGCGGCATTCGCGCCGGTCGCGATGGATGGCATGCGGCCGTGCACCGCATTGAAGCCATGCGCACCCGCGACGAAATAGGCGGTGGTCTTTGACGAGCAGCCGATGCCCGAGAGCTTGACGACACTCTGCGGCGGCAGCGCCATCTCGAAGGCGGCCTGCACGATGGCGGCCGTCACCGAATCGTGGCCGCAACCAGCGCAAAGCGTGGACATGGCGCCTTCGTAGTCGCGCCGGTTCAGGCCCAGCTCATTTTGCGGCAGGCCCGGATTTGCGACCTTTGGCTTGGAGATGAAACTCATGCCGCCACTCCCTTGGCAAGCGCCGAATTGACGCCAGCCACGATGCAACTTGCCGGCATCGGAAGCCCGTTGTAGTGCAGGATGGAACGCAGCTTCTGCTTGTCCACCGCCGTCTCGAGCGTCAGCAGCGAGCGCAGTTGCGCGTCGCGATTCTGCTCGACCACGAAGATGGTCTGGTGCGCCGCCAGGAACTCCTCGACCTCTGCACCAAACGGGAATGCGCGCACGCGCATGTAGTCGATCACCGTACCCGAACGGCGCAGGCTCGCAAGCGCCTCGCGTACCGGTGCGTCGCAGGAACCGAGGCTCACGATGGCCGCCTGGGCGCCACGGGCCTCGATGATCGCGGGCGGTACGAGCCGAGCCGCAGTGCCGAACTTGCGCACCAGGCGATCCATGACCTCCTGGTATTCCACGGCATCCTCCGTGTACACGCCGTAACTGTTGTGGCCTGAACCGCGCGTGAAGTAAGCAGCTTTCGGGCTTACCCCGGGCAGCGTGCGGTACGGGATGCCGTCACCGTCGGAGTCGTGGTAACGGTGGAACTTCCCGAGCCCGGCAATCTGCTCGTCACTCAGCATCTTGCCGCGGTCGGGCCGGTAATTGTCGTCCCACTTGAAATCGGGTGCCATCCAGTCGTTCATGCCGATATCGAGGTCAAGCAGCACGAATACGGGTGTCTGAAGCCGCTCCGCCAGGTCGAATGCCTGCACGGCCATATGGAAGCACTCTTCCGGCGAATCCGGGAACAGCAACACGTGGCGCGTGTCGCCATGAGACGCGTAGGCGCAGGCCAGCAGGTCGCATTGCTGCGTGCGCGTCGGCATTCCGGTCGAAGGTCCCACGCGTTGCACATCGAATATGACGGCCGGCACCTCGGCGTAATAAGCGAGGCCGATAAACTCCTCCATCAGCGAGATGCCCGGGCCGCTGGTGGGCGTGAATGCACGAACGCCGTTCCACGAGGCCCCGACCACGACGCCGATCGCGGCAAGCTCGTCCTCGGCCTGCACGATCAGGTAATCGTTCTTGCCGGTCTTCGGATCGACCCGATGGCGCGCGCAGAGCGACCGGAACGCGTCCATCAACGAGGTCGAGGGCGTGATCGGGTACCACGCACCGACGGTGGCACCAGCATACAGGCAGCCGAGCGCCGCAGCGGTATTGCCGTCGATCATCACGTGGCCAGCCGTCGCATTCATGGGTTCGATGCGCGTCGGCAACGGACACTCAAAATTTTCCTTTGCATAGCGATAGCCGATCTCGATCGCCTTCATGTTGGATTCCACTAGCGCCGGCTTCTTCGCGAAGGTCTGCGCCAGCAACGCGCGAATGACTTCCAGGTCGAGGTCGATCAGCGCCGCCAGCGTGCCCGCGTACATGATGTTTTTCATCAGCGTACGGGCCCGCGCGCCCTCGAAATTATCAATGCAAAGCTGGGCGAACGGCACGCCGAAGGTCCTGATCTCTTCGCGGGCCAGCAAGGTGCTGCTCGGCCAGGTCGAGTCGTAGACCAGGCAGCCGCCGGCACACACGTCACGCACGTCGCGTGAATAGGTCTCCGCATTCATCGCCACCATGACGTCTACGCTTCCGCCGCGTGAGCGCCAGCCGTCGCGGGTCACGCGGATTTCGTACCAGGTGGGCAGGCCCTGGATGTTGGACGGGAAGAAATTCTTGCCGACTACCGGAACGCCCATCCGGAAGATCGCCTTCATGACGAGCGAATTCGCGCTGGCGGATCCGGATCCGTTGACGTTCGCGAACTTGATCGTGAAGTCGTTTACGCGCGGCGAAGCGCTGGCTCGCTCTGGCATCGGGCCTCATCCTCAGCATAGGGGATCTTGATCCAGGACTTCTGCATTTCCCATGCGTCCGTCGGGCAGCGCTCCGCGCACAAACCGCAATGAACGCACAGGTCCTCGTCTTTCACCATCACGCGACTGGTCTGCTTCAGTGACTCGGACACGAACAACGGCTGGTCCGGATTCTGGCGAGGAGCCTTCAGTCGCGCGACCACGTCCCGCTCGTCGCCATTCGCCGTGATCGTCAGGCAGTCCGTCGGGCAGATGTCGATACAGGCGTCGCATTCGATGCAGAGGCCCGCGTGGAACACGGTCTGGATATCGCAGTTCAGGCAGCGACTGACCTCTTCGGCCGCGCGAGCGGCATCGAAGCCGAGCTCGACTTCGATATTGATTCGCTTGAACCGCTCCTTCAGGCTCACATGGGGCATCAGCCGCCGCGCTGAAGCGTCGTAATCATTCTTGTACGACCACTCGTGCATCCCGACCTTGCGGCTCTGAAGATTGACCCCGCGGGGCATGCGCTCGTCGAGCGGCATGCCGGCGCAATGCTTGTGGATAGAAATGGCGGCCTGGTGGCCGTGCTCGACGGCCCAGATGATGTTCTTCGGGCCGAATGCCGCGTCGCCGCCGAAAAACACGCCTGGTCGCGTCGACTCGTATGTGAGCTTGTCGATCTTCGGAATGTTCCACTTGTCAAACTCGATGCCGAGGTCCTGTTCGACCCACGGGAAGGCATTTTCCTGGCCGATCGCAAGGATGACGTCGTCGCAGGGGATGAACACTTCCTCGACCACGCGCTGATCCTTGATTGCGGCGCCGTCCATCACGTACTCGAGGCGCTCGAAGCTCATGCCCTTCAGCTTCCCGCCTTCGACGACGAACGCCTTTGGCGCGTGGTTGACGATGATCTCGACATTCTCTTCTTCGGCATCCTCGAGTTCCCACTCGGATGCCTTGAAGAAACCGCGCGGCTTGCGGGCCATGACCTTGACGCTCTTCGCGCCGAGCCGGAGTGATGTACGGCAACAATCCATTGCCGTATTGCCCACACCGATGATCAGCACCCGTTCGCCGATCTTGTCGACATGCTCAAACGCCACAGATTCGAGCCAGGCGATTCCGATATGGATGCGGTCGGTGTCGTTGCGCCCCGGCAGTTTCAGCTCCTTGCCCCTGGGCGCACCGGTACCGACGAACACCGCGTCGAATCCGCCCTGGTCGAGCAGCTTGCGCATGCTCGCAATGGGCGAGCCCAGGCGCAGATCCGCGCCCATGCCGACGATGTAGCCGATCTCCTCGTCCAGCACCTGCGCCGGCAGGCGGAACGAAGGGATGTTGGTGCGCATCAGTCCGCCCGCGATCGCGTACTGCTCGAAGATCACGACCTCGTACCCGAGCGGCAGCAAATCATTGGCGACAGTGAGTGTCGCGGGGCCCGCGCCGATGCAGGCGACCCGCTTGCCATTCTTCTGGGCCGGCGCCTTTGGCAGCCGCGGCGTGATGTCGTCACGCTGGTCAGAAGCGACGCGCTTCAGCCGGCAGATTGCGACCGGTTTTTCCTCGACCCTGCCGCGCCGGCAGGCGGGCTCGCAGGGCCGGTCGCATACCCGCCCCAGGATCCCTGGAAACACATTTGACTCGCGATTGACAATGTACGCATCGGAATACTTTCCGAGCGCGATCAGCCGCAAGTACTCGGGTACATCGGTATGCGCCGGGCAGGCCCACTGGCAGTCCACTACCTTGTGGTAGTAATCA
>JAOUGR010000164.1 GCA_029857655.1 Gammaproteobacteria bacterium
GCGGAAAGATTGCGCAAGCCCTCTTGGCAGAGCAGGTCAGCAATCTAACAAAGAACAATCTAGCCGACGTAGTTGATCGCTATCTCACAAATCGGAACCACACTCTTTGGCTCTTCATCGACGACATAGATGAGGCCGTAGCCAAGAACTCTGGAGGGGCCTTTGACTACGGTGCGTGCTGGGCCATTGTGTCTGCTGCAATTCAGCTATCGGAGGACATCGCAGCACTGAAATGCGTGATCTCCGTTCGCTCTGACATTTGGCATCTTATGACACACACCCATCGGCATGGAGCCGAGCGGAAGGATAAATTGGGTCACATTCATGAGCTGAAGTTTAGTGAGGATGAACTCCGAACTATTTTCAACAAGCGAATTGAACTAGCAGCGCGTGATGCGAAGTCTAAGAGCGGGCTTTCCACGTTCTTCCAGGACAGAACAATTACGCTTCCCGGCGTTAAGGGAGAGAAGCGGACCTGGGACCAGTGGCTTGCGAAGATCGCTCGTTTCCACCCGAGAGACTTGGTCAAGGCCGTTCAGATGCTTATTGCGTCGGCAAAGCAAAAAGCGAGCGACCTCATTGGAGACGAACAGGCGCATTCGATCCTGCTTGACTTCGGCCGTCAACGGATTGACAACATTGCCGACGAGTACGGCCAAGTCTGTCCACAGATTCGGGAGCTTCTTAATGATTTAGCCGAGAAAAACACCTACACATTTCTCGAGATTCTTGATCTGCTGAAAAAGACACCGAGCCGAAGAGCAACACAGATAGACGGGATAGCAATGCAATCCACCAATGAGCAAGCCATTCAATTGCTTCGATTACTTCATATGGCATGTTTCATCAATCCGCGTATTGGCCCAGATGACAACTACGATCATCTGAACTACAACGACTACCCGTACATCGTTGACATAGCTAAGTTCAACGACCTGCAGAAGTACATGTGGCAGATTCACCCAACCTTCCACACCTACATTGCAGAGCAGCGCAAGAAGAGCAAATTCCGCTAGAGAGGCAATAGGTGAGGTCTAACAATTCATTCCACCGGACCTGCGCGATGAAACACGCGCAGGCCGGTGAATGAAGACCTTTGGGCTCTCCTTTGGCATTCCTCGCACTCGGCACGCCTCGTGACATGCTTGAAAAGGCCAAGAGGGAGTACAGTCGTCTCAAAGCAAGTTTCGATATTGACAACGTATTCAATTTCTTTGTCACAGCAAACCATATTCGTGACTACATCGAGAAGAACAAAGCAGTTTCTCACTCGGATTTGGAGAAATTCTGCTCCGATCAAGATTTAAGAGACTGTCGAGACCTTTGCGACAAAGCGAAGCACCTTCGTCTCACAAAGCGTACTGATCCGGCCACCCATAAATGGAGCGGAGCCATTGGCGGCGCGCCCATCGGCGCCGTACCGATCGGAGGAGGTGGGACCTGGGAGCTTTGGAGCGATGGCCGCACGGTAAATATTGAAAGCCTCGCTGATCGAGTCATCTCTAAGTGGGAACAATTTTTCTTGGCGAATGGCTTATGACCGTGAGAGCCCAAACTTCAGTTGGAGCGGACGCGCGGGGCTGCGCGCGCCGCTCACTGTAACGTTAGGTGCCCAAGATTCTCTGATGCGTACGTTTGAGAGAGGAAACGCTAGCGACGTGCTCGAGGCGCTTCATAGAAATGCCGCTGCTTTTGCGAAGGATCCACTGAACACAGACCTGGCGAATCATTGTGCAATCGACGCATGGTCGCTATGCGACTGGGTATTCAAGGAGCACGGGAAAAGGCTTGGCTTTACGAGCCTTGCCAACCTTCAAGCAACGATGAAGGCTAACTGTAATAGCCTGCAGTTACTTCAGGACGTGGCCAACGCCAGTAAGCACAAAGAAATCACTCGATATACGCCTCAATTGAAAGAAGCCAAGAAGCATAAAGGCGGGTTTCAGCGTGGCGCGTTCTCGCGAGATTTTGACGTATCGGCACTTGTTCTTGTCAGGGAGGATGGTTCAGAGATTTGGTTTGACGACGCCCTCGATGAAGCGACAAGGTATTGGGACACGTACTTCAGCGCGAACGGATTGAATTAGTTCGTCACCAAACCGCCGGTTGCAGGCGACGCGACAAGCGGCGCGCCTGAACCGGAACGTTAGGTGGCTCTAGGTTGGCTGCATGAGCGACAACGTAATCTCTTACATTGACATGTGCCAGAGGGAAGGCACAAGCCTCCAGGCCGGTATGAATTTCGGGCTCGGTGGTAATCACTCGGTAATTCTGATGTCGCTTCGCGCTAATGCGCCCTACCGAGATCGGCTAGAGGACGGCGGAACGACGCTCATTTACGAAGGCCATGATCAGCCCAAGGGCGCGCACTGTCCGAATCCGAAGGTTGTCGATCAGGCGGATCGCTACCCGTCCGGCTCTCTTATGCAGAACGGAAAGTTCTTCGGGGCTGCACAGCAATTCAAGACTGGAAGGCGCGAACCCGAACGTGTGCGTGTTTACGAAAAGATACGGACGGGCATCTGGTCATACAACGGCGTATTTCATTTGGTTGATTCTTGGCAAGAGAAAGACGACTTCCGAACGGTGTTCAAGTTCAAGCTTGTTGCGGTCGAAGGCGACGAAGACTTTGCCGTTCCGCCTCTGCGCAACGTCCAACGTCGCCGAGTAATACCGTCATCTGTAAAACTCGCCGTCTGGAAACGCGATGGCGGAAAGTGCACGATCTGTGGTGCAAAGGACGAGCTGCATTTCGACCACGATTTACCCTGGTCGAAGGGAGGGACCTCGATTACCGAAGAGAACGTTCAGTTGCTCTGCGCCAGGCACAATCTAGAGAAGCGCGATCGGATCGTATAAAGAGCCAAGCGGCTGCTTTGGGTCGTAAGTTGAAACTCACGGTGGCATCCTTCGCGACGTTCGAACGTCATTCGTAGTGCTTCCGCTCCGCCCTCCTCCGCCCCACCCTCTGCACCACGCCCCCGCGAATCGTGTAAGGCGGCATTAGCTCGAAGCTGCCGTACTTCGGGTTGAGCGGCTTGAGTAAACGCCGCTCGCCGTCAATCACTAACTGGCGAAAGAAAACGTCCCCCGCGTACTCCACCACCACGTAACCCCCGTCCTTCGGCGCATACCCCGGATCGACGATGATCACGCAGCCGTCGGCGAACTCCGGCTCCATGCTGTCCCCCAGTACGCGCAGCGCATACGGCTCGAGCGCGCTGCAGCTGCCTTCGACCGACGCCACTACTTCCCCTCCGTAGGCTTGCGCGGATGCAGCCGCACCACCGACTCCTTCGCCGGCTCATCCACATAGCGCGGCCGCGCCTCCTTCACCCCGCCCGCTTCCTGCGCCAGCTCGCGCTCGCGCGCGCTGATCAAGGCAAGGCACTGGCGCAGGTCCTCGATGGTGGAGTCCGAAAGCGGATGGCGCATGCCGTGCGGCGTGGCCGTGTCCTTGATCACCGACGCGAGCGTCATCTTCACCGCCTGCAGGATGCGCTCTTCGGTGGATAGCTTCGGTTCGCTCATCAGATGTCTGACCACATGCGGATCAAATTCAGGTAGGAAGCGTTCACCTGCGCGGTTTCCTCCGCCTCGGGCGCGGCCGCGAGCAGCTTCTCGCGCGCCAGATTCAACCCATACAACAGCTCGCGCCGCGCCGGATCTCGCACCAGGCTCTGCACCCAGGTCACCGCCACCAGCCGCTCGCCCCGCGTCACCGGGGCCACGCGATGAATCGTGCTCGCCGGATAGAGCACCGCGTCACCCGCCGCGCCCTTCACCTGCTGCTCGCCCACCACCGTACTCACACAGAGCTCGCCCCCATCGTACTCTTCAGGCCCGCTCAGAAACACGGTCACCGCGACATCCGACCGGTACAGCACGCCTCCGGTCCCCATGATCGGATCGTCCAGGTGTTCCCCATAAGTCATCCCAGGCCGATAGCGCGCATACAACGGACTCGCCGCGTGCAGCGGCAGCGCGCCGTTGCGGTACATCGGATGGCGCGTAAGCGCCCCCATGACGAGCTGGTCGAGCCGTTCCACGCCCGCGGCCCCGCGATCGCGCTCCTCATTGGCCTTCACGCGCCGCGCAGAAACCCCGGCGGAAAGCTTCCCGTCCACGAACGGCGCATCCGCGAGCCAGGAGCGCGCGAGCGCCAGCTCGTCGGGCTTGAGTACTCCTTGAACGATGAGCAGCATCAGGCGAAGCAGACCCAGGTAGTGGCGATGTACTTGACGCCCTTCTCCAGCGTGACGCCGCGATGCACGTGCGTCCAGAACGGCGGAAACAACAAGAGCTTCCCCGCCGCCGGCCGCACCCGAACCTCCTGCAGCGGAAACTCGGTCTCGCCGCCCGGCCCCGGCACGTCGTTCAGGTACCAGATGGCGACCATCTGCCGCGCGCTGAACTCCCCCGGCCCGCCGTCCACGTGCCAGTGGTAATACTCCCCCGGCAAGGTCCGCTGCAGGTTGTAGCCGATGTCCTTGAACTTGTTGGCGGCGAAGAACGGAAACTCCAGCGCGAACACGTTGAACGTCGACACCAGCTGCTGCGACAGGATCCGGTCGATGTCCTTCCAGTCCTCGCGCCCGCTGATGCGCAGATCCGTGGAGCGCTTGACCTGCGGCGCGACCTCGCCCGCCTGGCCGATGCGCCCGGGCGCCTGCTGATCCACAGAAGCCTCGAAGCGCCGGATCGCCTCGGCGCACACGTCCGCCGGCAGTGCCTTCTCCTTCTCGTAGATGAAGCTCAAAGGCTTCACCTCGCGGATGCGCGCGTCGGCGAGCGCCATCAGGCGTACAGCAGCTCGGTGTTTTGCATCTCGCCGGCGGCGTCGATGTCCACGCCCACCGCGCCCGGCATGCGCAGCGCGATGTAGCCGGCCATCAGCATGGCGGTAGCTTCGTTGCCCGTCGTCAGGCTGGAGAGCAGCCGGTCAGCGACGATCTGGCAGCGCTGCAGGCGGTCGGGGTTCTCGACGAACTCGCGGCTCATCTGCCAGCCGCGGTCCATGTCGGCGTCGAGCTTGGCGTGGAACTCGGCCGACTCGCGCAGCAG
>JAOUGR010000165.1 GCA_029857655.1 Gammaproteobacteria bacterium
GGCGGCGCGCCAGGTAGAAAGGCCTCTTCAAGTCGACCACGCGCTCGGTCTCGTTTGAACGCCGCCCCGGCTCACGGCGCGGGCTGCCCATCGTGTAGCGTCCACCCCGGATCAGCACAAGTTCCTGGCCCAGCGACGTCGCCTGTTGCGCGGCAATGCCGCCGATACGCGCCTCGCCCGCGCTCTTCAACGCGTACTCGACGATCTGCGGCTGGCCCGCCTGTGGCGTCACGGTCGCCCTGAATGTCTCGAGCCCTGGCTTTCGCACCTCGAATACGTGCGGCGCAGCGGGCAGGGACAGGGTCTGGTTCGCCGGGCCGCGCGAAGCGCCATCCACGAACAGCAGGGCATCGGCCGGCTCGCCGCGCACGCGGATCTCGCCCAGCACCGGCGCCAGGCTCATTGAAACGGCGCGCTCGGCGCGGCTCTCGACACTCACGGTCTGCGTGACCGGAGCGTAACCGATCTTGCTGACCAGGACTTCCTGCGCCATGCCGGGCGCGACGGCCACCGTGAGCGGGGTCCTGCCGCGATAGCGGCCACCGATGCTGACGTCGGCGCCGGACGGATTGCTGCGCACGATGAGCGTGCCGTCCGGCCTGCCGAGCTCGATCGGACCGATCGCGAGCGGCTCGCCCGCACGCACTGTGACCGGGCTTTCGAAGCGGCGGAACTGCGGATGTACAACCGCAAGCGTGTAGCGCCCGGCATCGAGCTCGGTCGCGAGCGGCGTGCGGCCGAGCTCCCGGTCGTCCACCAGGACCATCGCAGCTTCCGGCACGCTCGTCACAGTGACTTTGGCGAAGAGCGGATCGAGCCTGGTTTCAAGAGTCTGGCGCTCGCCGCCGCCCAGGACCTCGAGGCGGACCTGCCTCGGGGCGTAATGCGGCGCCTCCATCAGCAGCTCGCGCGTACCTGCGCCAAGTTCGTACTCGCCCGGCAATTTTCCGCGCGCGGCGCCATCCACCGTGAGCGTCGCGGCAATGCCGCCGGTATCGAACACGACGATTCCCGGCAGCCGCTGCAGTGCGACGGCGATGCGCTGATCCGCCATGCGGCCAATCGTGACCGGCATGCGCGCCGGCGCGAAGCCTTCGGCCTCGACCAGCAATTCGTACTGACCCGGTGGGACGAGATAATTCCCCTTGAAGCCGAAATCGAACAGCGTGCCGCTGAACTCGATGTCGTCGGGTTCGATCTCCGGGCTGGTGACGACCCGCACAGTGGTGGTGGACATGATGAAACCAAGCACCAGCAACGCCGCCGCGACCGCGCCCCAGATGGCGTACCTGCGCCGGCTTGCCGGTGCGCGTGGGCGCGCCTCCGTGTCGCGCCGCGGCGAGTAGGCGACCACGGAAATCGGCAGCCGGTCGCCCTGCTCTGCACCGGAATCGAATGGCTGGCCCTCGAACTCCGGCGGCCGGGTGACATTCGCGACACCCCCGTGTCTGACGACGATCCTGCGCCTGCCGTCCTGCTCCTCCAGAGTGAAGCTGACGCCGGGCAGATCCGCACGCTGGCCCGCCTCGGGCGTCACCTGCAGCGCCTTGCCCGACAGATTCACGCGTGCGCGGATCTCCCCCGCTGCACAACCGGGTATCACGATGGCGGCACCGGGGCCGCCGACCGTCAAGGGCAGGTCTGACGGCACGAGCGGCCGTTCACCCAATGGTTCAGCGAGCCACAAGTTGCTCAAATCGGTTCCTCGCACTTCACCACGACCGCCGAAGGCCCGGAACCTGGCATCAGGATCACTTCGCGCCGCACGTCCCGGAAACCCGTGCGCGAGCCGACCACCGTGTAGCGGCCGGGCAGCAATTCGAAGTCACGCCGCGTAAAGGTACCGTACTGGCCGACACGATAGATCGCGATGCTGGTCAGGCCGTCCGATTCGAGGCGTAGCCGCACCGGTTTCTCCGCCGCCGCAGCGAGCCTTTCAAGATCCTGCGCTGCCGCCGCCAGTTGCCGGCGCGGATTGCCGGCGCTGGCCGCCATTGCAAGCACGGTGCGCGCCTCGGCGCGGCCCGCCGGATCCCAGAGCCGGTCTGGCTTCTGCATCAGGGCATCGATGCGGTGCTGCAGTTCTGCGCGCGACTGGCTGCGCGCGATTCCCTCGCGCGCCGAAGCGAGTCCAGGCTCGATTCCTGCCGCTTCCTGCCATGCGGCGAGCGCCTCGTCCCAGCGTTCGTCACTTTCCGCAGTCGCGGCGCGGGCCTCGAGGAGACCCAGCGCCGACATGCGCTGGCCCTGGTCGAGCGAGGCGAGCGCATCGCGAGCTTCCCTGGAATCCGGCCGCAGCGCCAGCGCCTGCCGGAATGCCGCGCGCGCCGGATCCGCGCGGCCTGCCGCAAGATCGGCGAGCCCACGCGACATGGCTGCGGCGTATGCGTCGCCCGCCTGGTGTGATTCAAGCCTTGCGAGACCCGCGGCAGCACCCGGTGCCGCGGCATCGAGCGCGAGCGCCTTCCTGAATCCCTGCTCGGCATCGGCGAGCCTGCCCGCGCGCTCGTGTGCGACTGCGGAATCCACCTCGGCAAACGCCTGATCCAGCCGCTCCGCATGCGCGATCCCCGCGCTCGCTGCCGCGTGGCCGGGCTCGATCGCGAGCGCGGACTCGAATGCAGCGCGTGCGTCGCCGGTCCTCGCCTGCGCCAGGGCGGCCTTGCCGCGATCCATTGCCTGCTGCAGCGCGCGCGGCCGTTCCTTTTCCAGCGCGGCCAGTTTCGCCGTCGCCGATTCCCAGGCCTGGCGCGCGGCGACATAGTCGCCGACTGCATGGCTCTGGGCGGCCTTTCCCCCTTCGGTCCTGGTCGCGGCGAATACATCGGTCGCCCAGCTAGCTGCCGCGCGCGCATCGAGCGCTGCAAATGCGGCATCAAACCCGTTGCGCGCCTCTTCTGCAGCAGCCCTGAGCGCCGCGCTGTCGGCTGCCTTCTGCTCGGCGGCCTGGCGCTCGCTTCTCCCCGCCTGCGCATCTTCGCGGGCCAGCTGCACGATGCCGGCGTCATGCCCGGCAAAGTATTTTGGCAACCAGATGAACACGGCCGCTGCAGCCGCCGCAGATGCGAGCAGCGCTGCGGGCAGCCAGCGCCGTCTTCGGGGCCGCGCCGGCCCGGTGGTGATGCCTGCGAGCGCGGGCGTTTCGATCGCGCCGCCGCCGTCGTCAGTCTGGGCCGCAAGCCGCGTACGCAATTCGGGCAGGCCTGCGGGCCGCTCCTGCGGCGACTTGGCCAGCAGGCGCAGCGCCAGGTCGCGCACGCCAACCGGAACCGTGCCCCGCGGCAGCAGCGCCGGCACCGGTTCATACAACACGCGTTCGCGGGTGATATCGGGATAGTAGGGCGGCTGTCCGCCGATCAGTTCGTAGAGCATCGCGCCCAGCGCATAGAGATCGTCAGCCGGCGCGGGCACTTCACCGCGCAACTGCTGCGGACTCACGTTGTATGGCGAACCGCCGCCCGCGGCCCGCGCGCCTGCGAGCGCCGCCATTCCGAAGTCAGAGAGCCGCGCGCGCCCGGAAGCGTCCAGCAGCACGTTGCTGCACTTGAGATCGCGGTGGACCAGGTTCAATGCGTGCGTGGCCGCGAGTGCAGCAATGACATCGTCGACCGTCCGTTTCCAGGCCTCGAAGGAGCGGCCGCGGAACTGGCCGAGATCGCCGCCTTCCTGGAATTCCATGACGACCAGCGCGTGCTCGTCGACCTGCAGCACGTCGTGGATCGGAACCGCGTGCTCGCCGCCGAGCGACTGCACGCGGGTCAATTCAATTTCAAGCCCTGCGACGACGCCGGGCCCGGCCAGCGCGATGATCTTGAGCGCAACACGCTCGCCGCGTGCCGCGTCATTCGCGAGCCACACCTCGGATGTGCCACCGCTGCCCAGCCGGCGGATCAATGCAAACCGGGCGCCGAGTACGAGCCCGGGAGTCAGTTCCATCATCCTGGGTCAACCCGCGCCGCCCGCCTGCGCTCCCGACGTGGTCGCATCCGCCGCCGCCGGAGCGGTCGGCACCAGCCCGGTCTCCTCCCGGTACAGGTCGTGCAGCAGCCGGCGCCATTCTGCGTATTGCTCGTCCGCCGTTCCGATCAGGCGCAAAGTCCTGCCCTCGACATCGACGACCAGCGGCGCCGCCTGAGACTCGAACGAGCCCGAAATCTCCTTCAGGGATTCGACATGAATCTTGGCTTCCTCACGCTTGCGAACGCCGCTCATGATGGCCGAGACGCCGCCGATGGCTGCGCCGCTGCGCGCCACGCTCGAGGCCCGCCTGCAGGTGTCGCTCTGGCAATTATCCGGCACGAAAATCGCGGCGGCGACTGCAGCGGCGCCCATCGCTATGCGATTGCGCGCCTGCGACTTGATCTTCTCCTCGGCCGTGATTTCATCGTAGGTATAGCGCCGCCAGCTCGTGTACGGCTCTTCGAGCCGCTCGCTGAATGCAGCGTAGTTTTCGCTGACCGTATCGATCATGCCGTAGTCGCGCTCGCGGATCTGGCGGATGCGCTGCAGCAGAAGGTCGTCATCCGCCGGTAACCGCAGCACCCGGTACTGGCCGGTCTTCGCATTTGCCGACAGGTACTGGCTGAAGGCAACGGGCGCAAAATCGGCGGCAAAACGCAATTCGCTGACGCGCCGGATGTTGGCAAGATCCGCGGCCGACCTGCCCTTGCGGACCGCCAGCAGGTCGTCGGCGATCGCGACATAGACATTCTGGAATGGATCGCGGCCGTTGCTGTAGCCGTCCTTGTACGCTCGGGTGTCGGCGCGGCCCTCGTATTCCTTGCCCGCAATCCAGACTTTCCCGGTTGCATCGGTCGCGGTCACCGCAAGCTTCAACTGCGTGCCCGAGGATTCGATGATGCGGCCGTCCACCGTCAGGTCGAACGACTCGACCGTCGTCGGTACCACACGCGCCGTGCCCCAATGCCCGGTGCCCTCCAGCGTGTCGCGCAATTGCATCGCGAAATAGCGCGCCTCGGCCTTGCGGATGTCCGGATAGATTCGCGTCTTGTCCGCGAGGTCCGGATCTTCCTCGACTGCCTTGGGTATGCCAGGATTGAA
>JAOUGR010000166.1 GCA_029857655.1 Gammaproteobacteria bacterium
ACCCCTGGCTCATGCGGACCTGGCCGGCGCCTGAGCAAGTTTCGCAGGTCACTGGCGTGTGGCCCTTGGCCGCGCCGCTGCCGCTGCACTCCTTGCACTCGGCGACGGTCTGAAAGTCTATCTCGGTGCCCGTACCCAGGACGGCCTGTTCAAGGTCGAGCGCCAGTTCGTAGCGGAGGTCCGCACCGCGAAAAACAGTGTTGCGCCCGCCGCGGCGGGCGCCGCCAAAGATATCGCCAAACACGTCGCCGAATATGTCGCCGAAGGCGTCAGACGGGCTGAAGCCCTGGCCCGCTCCGCGCGCCGCATCAAGACCCGCGTGACCATATTGGTCGTAGGCCGCGCGCTTCTGCGCGTCCGTGAGGATTTCGTAGGCCTCCTTGGCCTCCTTGAAGCGCTCCTCGGCTTCCTTGTCGTCGGGATTGCGGTCAGGGTGATATTTCATCGCCAGGCGCCGGTATGCCTTGGTGATGGCTTCTTCCGTGGCGTTTCTCGGCACGCCAAGCACCTGGTAATAGTCACCCTTTGACATGACGCTCCACAGGCGCGAACGCCGGGCGACCTGGTGTCACCCGGCGTCCCGCCGGACAATTATTGCCGGTCTCGACGCCTTCAGTGCGGCTTCGATTCTTTGTCCTTGATCTCCTCGAACTCGGCGTCGAGCACATCGTCATTGGCCTTGCCGGGGCCCGCCTCCGCCTCTGGCGCGGCACCGCCCTTGGGGGCCTCGCCCTGGTAGGCGCGCTGCACGACCGGAGCGCTGGCCTTGGCCAGTGACTCGGCCTTGTGCTCGATCGCCGCCTTGTCGTCGCCCTTCAGCACGCTGCGCAAGTCGCTCATCGCGCTCTCAATGGCAGCGCGTTCCTCGCCGGATACCTTGTCGCCGAGATCCTTGAGGGATTTCTCGGTGGCGTGCAGCAGCGCGTCGGCGCGATTGCGCGTTTCGACCAGTTCACGGAAGCGCTTGTCATCCTCGGCGTGTGCTTCCGCATCCCGGACCATCTGCTTGATCTCCTCCTCGGACAGCCCGCTCGAGGCCTTGATGACGATCTTCTGTTCTTTGCCGGTCGCCTTGTCCTTGGCAGATACATTCAGGATGCCATTGGCGTCGATGTCGAAGGTCACCTCGAT
The DNA here is from genome assembly GCA_029857655.1 of Gammaproteobacteria bacterium. Taxonomy (GTDB): domain Bacteria; phylum Pseudomonadota; class Gammaproteobacteria; order Steroidobacterales; family Steroidobacteraceae; genus SCUD01. The sequence goes on from JAOUGR010000166.1 coordinate 1,132, forward strand.
CTGCGGCAAGCCGCGCGCAGCCGGCGGAATGTCACTGAGGTCGAACTTGCCGAGCGACTTGTTATCCGCCGCCCGGTCGCGCTCGCCCTGCACGACGTGGATCGTCACGCCGGTCTGGTTATCATCCGCGGTTGAGAACACCTGCGTTGCCTTGGTCGGAATCGTCGTGTTCTTGTCGATGAGGCGCGTCATGACGCCGCCCAGCGTCTCGATGCCGAGTGACAGCGGCGTCACGTCGAGCAGCAGGACGTCCTTCACGTCGCCCGCCAGAACGCCGCCCTGGATCGCCGCGCCAACCGCAACGGCCTCATCAGGATTGACGTCCTTGCGCGGCTCCTTGCCGAAGAAATCCTTGACCGCCTTCTGCACCATCGGCATGCGTGTCTGCCCGCCGACCAAAATAACTTCGTCGACCTCGCCCGCCGACAGCCCCGCGTCCTTCAGCGCTACCTTGCAGGGCTCGACGGTACGACGCACGAGATCCTCGACCAGCGACTCGAGCTTCGCCCGCGTGAGCTTCAGCGTCAGATGCTTCGGACCGGAAGCGTCGGCCGTGACGTAAGGCAGGTTGATCTCGGTCTGCTGGCCCGACGACAACTCGATCTTCGCTTTCTCGGCGGCTTCCTTCAGGCGCTGCACGGCCAGCGGGTCCTTGCGTACGTCAACGCCGCTTTCCTTCTCGAATTCGGCTGCGACGTGATCGATGATCCTGCGGTCGAAGTCCTCGCCACCGAGGAATGTATCGCCATTGGTCGACATGACCTCGAATTGGCGCTCGCCGTCGACATCGGCGATCTCGATGATGGAAATGTCGAATGTACCGCCGCCCAGGTCATAGACCGCGATCTTGCGGTCCTTGCCTTTCTTGTCCATGCCATAGGCGAGTGCGGCCGCCGTCGGCTCGTTGATGATACGGCGGACATTGAGACCCGCAATGCGGCCGGCATCCTTGGTCGCCTGGCGCTGTGCGTCGTTGAAATACGCCGGCACAGTGATCACGGCGTCGGTGACCGTCTCACCGAGATAATCCTCGGCGGTCTTCTTCATCTTGGTCAGGACGCGCGCCGAGATTTCCGGTGGCGCCATCTTCTTGCCCTGCGCCTCCAGCCACGCGTCGCCATTATCGGCACGCACGATCTTGTAGGTTTCGAGCGGAATGTCCTTCTGGACCACGCCGTCTTCGAAGCGGCGCCCGATCAGGCGCTTGATCGCATGAAACGTATTCTGTGGATTGGTAACGGCCTGGCGCTTGGCCGGCTGGCCGACCAGCACTTCGGCATCCTTGGTGAATGCGACGACGGAAGGCGTCGTGCGATCGCCTTCGCTGTTCTCCAGGACCTTTGGCACACCGCCTTCCATGACGGCGACACAGGAGTTGGTCGTTCCGAGGTCGATTCCGATGATTTTGGCCATTTGGCTGGCTCCGCGAATATTTGGACTGATATCGGATCTGGGGCCGAATCGGCCCTGTTTCAACCTTCCGGCGGTTGTTCCGGGGCTGTCGAAACGATGACCCTTGCAGGACGCAGCAGCCGCCCATTCAGGAGGTATCCTTTCTGGACCACCAGCAGGACCGTGTTCGGCGGCTGTTCCGCCGACGGGCGGGTCGTCATCGCCTCGTGCAGCTGCGGATCGAATGGCTGCCCGGTCGGGTCGAGCTCGGCGATGCCGGCGCTCGCAAAAGCCTGCTGCAGCTGGCGCAAGGTCGCGCGGTGACCCTCGGCCAGGGCCGCCGGATCTGCGGTTGCAGCCGCATCCAGCCCGAGGCCCAGGCTGTCAGCAACCGGGAGCACAGCAGTGGCGAAGCGTTCGACGCCAAACTGCCGCGCGGCCTCAAGTTCGCGCGACATGCGCTTGCGGAAATTGTCCAGCTCGGCCACCGCGCGCAGGTAGGCGGCCCGGTTTTCCGCGGCGCGTGCCTCGGCGTCCGCCTGGAGCTGCTCGGCCGTCGGTTCAGGTACAGGCCCTGTTTCCTGCGCGAGTTCCGCTGGCGCCTGTTCGGTGGAATCTTTCATGAATGCAGGCAGTCTGGGGCTCAGCCGCGCAGATTCAAGGCGGAACTCAGCATGCGGGCCGCAATATCCACGAGTGGAATCACGCGCTCATAGGCCATGCGCGTCGGACCGATCACGCCGAGCACACCGACCACGCGATTGTCCTGCGTGTATGGCGCTGCGACCACGCTGCAGTCATCCAGGATCGTGTAGCCGGATTCATGGCCGATGAAGATCTGCACTCCTTCGCCACGCAGGCTCTGGTCCAGCAGGTGCAGGATGTCGCGCTTCTCGTTGAATGCCTCGAACAGCCGGCGCAGCCGGTCCACATTCGAGAGTTCCGCGAAACCCATCAGGTTGGTTTCGCCCGCGATGACCATGTCGGCCTCGCCTTCGCCCGGATGAATTGCAAAGGCGCGTTGCGCCAGCACGATCGCGTCCGTCATCAGGCGATTCATCTGCTCGCGCGTCTCCTGCAGCTGCGTGACCAGCTGGGCCCGAACGCCCGCAAGCTCCTGCCCGCGAAACTGGGCATTCAGATACACAGCTGCGCGACGGAGTTCGTCGGCCGAAAAATGCCGGTCGAGCTGCAGGACGCGGTTCTGCACGTCGCGCCCGTTGACGACCAGGATGGCCAGCACGCGGTTGCCCGAGAGGCCGACGAATTCAATCTGCGATAGCGACGCGTGAGTCTCGCGCGGCACGGTCACGACTCCGGCAAGATGAGTTAGTCCCGAGACCAGCTGCGAGGCCGCCGTAACCAGCCCCTTCGGATCGCCTGCCTGCATCTCCAGCTTGCGGCGCAGCTCGGCGATCTCCGCCATGCCCGGCTGCTGGAAGCGCAGCAGGGTGTTGACGAAGAATCGGTAGCCCTTGTCGGTCGGTATGCGGCCGGCAGACGTATGCGGGGAGCTGACGAACCCGTGTTCTTCCAGGTCCGCCATGACATTTCTGATTGTCGCGGCGCTCAAAGTGAGGCCCGACTCGCGCGATAGCGTCTGCGATCCGACCGGCTCGCCCTCGCGGATATAGCATTCGATCAGCGTGCGCAGCAGGAGCTGCGCCCGGTCATTCGGCGGTTCCTCGAAGCCACGCCCTTGTTCTGTCATAAGTATCTGTTAAACAAAGAAATTAGTAATATTACCAATCAGGAACCTGAAACTAGCAATCGGCCTTGCCGAGTGTCAAGGAGCATATGCGTCCCAGCGGCGCTTGTCTGGCCCGTGCGCGCTCGCGCGTGCTAAAAGGTCGCGGACCCAGATGAACAAGCCCTTCTCCCGTATCGCACTGGTTGGCAAGGTCGAGGACGCCCGCGTGGCCGACTCGATGGTGCTGCTTGCCGGTCATCTGCGTTCGCGCGGCCTCGTGGTCCTGGTCGATGCCGGCATTTCGGTGGACGACCTGCCCAAGGATGTCGAACGCAGGCCGGTCGATACGCTTGCCAAGGATGCAGACCTGATCGTCGCAATCGGTGGTGATGGAACGATGCTCTACGCGGCGCAACTGGCCATCGGTCGCGACATTCCCCTGCTCGGCATCAACCGCGGCCGACTGGGATTCCTGACGGACGTTTCACCCGACGACATGCTGGAAAGCATCGACACGGTGCTGCAGGGACGGTATGAAATTGATGTCCGAAACCTCCTCGAGGCGCGCCTCTCGCGCACCGGCGGAGCGGTCGCCGCGCGCCGCGCCCTGAATGACATCGTCGTGCAGCGGCAGGAATCAGGACGCATGGTCGAACTCGAGACCTGGATCGGCGGCCAGTTCGTCAACACGCACGGCGGCGACGGGCTGGTCATCGCGAGCGCGACCGGCTCGACCGCCTATGCGCTATCCTGCGGCGGCCCAATCATCCATCCGTTGCTCGATGTGCTCGTCATTGCGCCGATTTCCCCGCACACGCTCTCCGACCGCCCGATAGT
>JAOUGR010000167.1 GCA_029857655.1 Gammaproteobacteria bacterium
ACACGCGCCGGGCGGCGGTCGAGGTGCTGAATGTCGTCGGCAACGACAAGTCAGTGAGGCACCTGCTGCAGGCCATCAAGGACGCCGACTGGTGGGTGCGCAGCCGCGCCGCAGATGCGCTCGGCAAGATCGGCGGGCCGCAGGTCATCGATGCGGCGATCGCACTGGTCTCCGACCGCGATGAGGAAGTCCGCCGCACGGCGGTCGAGATCCTCAACCAGACCAAGGACGAGCGCGCGGTCGGCCACCTGCTCGAGGCAACCAAGGACTCCGACTGGTGGGTCAGCGAACGGGCGGTCGACGCACTGGGGGCGATCGGTAGCCGCAAGTCCGTGGCCCGGCTGCTTCAGATGATGGAGTCGAACCCGAAATCTGTCCCCACGATCGTGCGTGCGCTCGGCAAGATCGGGGACAATGCCGCGACCGACAGTGTCATGCGGTCCCTTGACCGGCCGGAAACCGACATCCGCGTCGAGGCCCTCGCCGCACTCGTTCGCCTCGCCGATGACCGCACCGTCGACCCCGTTCGCGCCCGCATTGCGCCGCTGATGTCAGTGGCGGAGCAGACGGTGGCCGGCGCCGCGCTGCGTGCATTGACCGAGCTGGAAGCGAAATTCGGCGGCACGACCCTGGCCGGGAAACCGGCACCGGGAGCCAGCCTGGCGGCCCGTCCGGGGGCGGATGTCGCGCGCACCTTGCTGATGGAGTCGGCAGACGTCTCGGCGATCATGAAAGCAGCCGAAGCCCAGGGCCGGCTCGATATCGCGACCCTGCAGCCAGGCGACGTGCTGGAAGGCCGCTACAAGTACGTGGAGCGCATCGGCAAGGGCGCATTCGGCACGGTGCTGCTGATGGAGGACACCGTCGTCGACGAGAACCTGATACTCAAGTTCCTGAATCCGGCGATTTCGGGGGACGAAGAGATGATGCAGCGCTTCGTCCACGAGCTTCGTTACAGCCGCAAGATCACCCATCCGAACGTGATCCGTATTTACGACTTCCTGCACATCCAGGGAAATTACGCGATCTCGATGGAGTACTTTCCGTCGCACACGCTGGGCGGCGAGGTCGCCGACGGCAAGCCTGTGGCGCTGCGCCGGGCGCTGAAATTCGGAATGGACATCGCCAAGGGAATGGCCGTCGCCCACGGCGTCGGCATCGTGCACCGCGACCTCAAGCCGGCCAACGTACTGATCAACGACGAAGGCCTGCTGAAGATCGTCGATTTCGGCGTCGCCGCGGCGCAGCACCAGGGCGATACGCAGCTGACCAAGACCGGCTACGTGATCGGTTCGCCGAAGTACATGGCGCCGGAACAGATCCTCGGCAAGAAAGTCGACGAGCGCGCCGACATCTATTCGCTCGGGGTGATGATCTACGAGATGATGACCGGCGCGCCGCCGTATCATCGCGGCGACCATATGTCGGTGATGTACCAGCACGTCCAGGGCCGGGCCCGCCCGCCGATCGAGCTGAATCCGGCGCTGCCGCCGGCCCTGTCGGAGTTCATCATGAAGACCATGTCCGTGGACAAGGAAAAGCGCCCAGCCTCAATGGACGAAATGCATGTGGCGCTGGAACGCTTCTTGTGATCCACTCGCGCGCTAATGCCGCGCATTGATGCATTCCTGAAGCTTGGCACGACCCAGGCGTGCTCCGACGTCCATCTGGCCGTCGGGGTTCCTCCGATGCTCCGGCTGAATGGCGAGCTGACAGCCATCCGCTTCCGGGACCTCGCCGAAGCCGAACTCGAGAGCTACGTCACCGAAATCCTTTCCCGCAGCCTCAGCGAGCGGTTTCGCGCCGGGCAGGATGTCGATTTTTCCTACGTGTCGGAGGAAGGCGCGCGCTTCCGGGTCAATGTGTTCCGCAAGGACTCCGGCGTCGGAGCGGTATTCCGGTCGATCCCGAACGAGATTCCGACGCTCGACTCGCTGCAGCTGCCGCCGATCGTCAGGAAGCTCTGCGATTTTCACCAGGGCATGATCCTGGTGACCGGCTCGACCGGCACGGGCAAATCAACCACGCTCGCGGCGATGATCGATTTGTTGAACACCACGCGAAGTCTCAACATCATCAGCCTGGAGGATCCGATCGAGTTCGTGCATCGCAGCAAGAAATGCCAGGTTGTGCAACGCGAGCTCGGCACGCACTTGCCCTCATTCGCAGAAGGCGTGCGTGCCGCGATGCGCGAGGATCCCGACGTGATCCTGGTTGGTGAAATGCGCGACGCCGAGACCATTTCGATGGCCATGACCGCCGCGGAAACGGGCCACCTCGTGCTCGGCACGCTGCATACGACCAGCGCCGTCAAGACCATCGACCGGATGATCGACGCGCTGCCGGCCGACCAGCGTGAACAGACCAAGAGCTTTCTCGGGCAGGGCCTGCTGGCCGTGATCACACAGGTGCTGGTCCGCAAGCCGGAAAATCGCGGGCGCAGAGCAGTATGCGAGGTCATGATCATGAATCGCGCGATCGCCAAGCTCATCCAGACTGACCAGACGCACCAGATTCCGGCGCAGGTGCAGACCGGCCGGGACCTCGGCATGCAGCTGATGGACCAGTCGCTGCTGGCGGCGATCAAGGCCAAGGAGATCGATCCAGACGATGCCTTCGCCTATTCGAACGACAAACGCCTGTTTGCGAAGCATGTCGTGGACCGCAGCCTGCTGCCACGCATCGAAACCCTGGAATGAGGCTGTCTTAGCGTGGCGCGCGTCGACGAATACCTCGAGGAGATCCTCAGACGGGACGGGTCCGACCTGCATTTCATGGCGGGCGATCCGCCGCGCATCCGGCAATACGGCAAGCTGTCCAATTTGAGGGCCGAAGCGCTTGCGGCCGATTTCGTGCGCGAGTCTCTCTACGAAATCATGCCGCGCAAGGCGCTCGAGCGATTCGAGTCCCGCGATGGCACGGATTTCGCGTACTCCCTTGGGACGATTGCCCGGTTTCGCGTCAACATCCTGCGCCAGCTGAATGGCATGGGCGGCGTGTTCCGCGCCATACCGTCCAAGGCGCAGACCCTCGAGCAACTCAAGATGCCCGAAGCCGTGCGCAATCTCTGCAAGGCTTCGAGTGGCCTGATCCTGATGACCGGCAAGACGGGTTCCGGCAAGTCGACGACGCTCGCGGCGATGATCGACGACCTCAACCTGCGCCTCAAGGGCCACATTCTGACGATCGAGGACCCGATCGAGTTCGTGCATCCCCGCAAGAACTGCCTGATCAGCCAGCGCGAAGTCGGCGTCCACGCCGAATCCTTTTCGACCGCGCTGCTGTCGGCATTGCGCGAGGACCCCGATGTCATCCTGGTCGGCGAGTTGCGCGACCTCGAGACCATCAGCACCGCGATCACCGCGTCCGAGATGGGCATCCTGGTGATGGCTACCCTGCACACGAATGGTGCGGCGGCAACCGTCGACCGAATGGTCAATGCGTTTCCGCCCGACAAGCAGGCCCATGTGCGGACGATGTTGTCGACCTCCCTGCGTGGCGTCGTGTCGCAGCAATTGATTTCGCGCAAGGGCCCACCGGGCCGCGTAGCCGCGATCGAAGTGCTGATCAACACGGCCGCGGTCTCCAACTTGATCCGCCAGGGCAAGATCGACCAGGTGGAAACCGCGATGCAGGCCGGCACCTCGCATGGCATGCGCACCATGGACGTCGCCATCCAGCAGCTGCTGGATTCCGGGCAGATCAGTGGCCGATCGGCTTACGAGAAAGCCATCAACAAGGCCAAGTTCGAGGAGCTCAAGGAATTCGACTGACCGCGCCCTGAGGCATAATGCATGACTCATCCCCGGACCCGAGTCATGAGCCGCAGAATCCTCGTCACCAGCGCGCTGCCCTACGCCAACGGGCCCACCCACCTCGGACTCATGACCGAGGTCGTGCAGACCGACATCTGGGTCCGCTGCATGAAAATGGGCGGGCACGACTGCCTGTACGTGTGCGCCGACGACACGCACGGCACGCCGATCATGCTGAAAGCCGAATCCAAAGGGATCACGCCCGAGCAGTTGATCTCAGAGGTGGGCGCCGAGCGACGCCGCGATTTCGCCGACTTCGGCATCGGCTTCGACAACTACTACACCACCCATTCGGAAGAAAACCGCCGGCTGACGGTGCGCATGTACCAGGCCCTTGCCGCCGCCGGCCATATCACGCGGCGCGTCGTCCGCCAGGCCTATGACGAAAAGGCGGGAATGTTCCTGCCTGACCGCTATGTCAAGGGCACTTGCCCGCGCTGCCAGACGCCGGACCAGTATGGGGACAGCTGTGAGAACTGCGGGGCGACCTACGCCCCGTCCGACCTGATCAACCCTGTTTCCGTCGTGTCCGGCGCGACCCCGGTCCAGCGCGATTCGGAGCACATCTTCTTCAAGCTCGGTGATTTCGAGGCGATGCTTCGCAAGTGGACGCGCTCCGGCAGTCTGCAGTCGGCAGTCGCCAACAAGCTCGACGAGTGGTTCGATGCGGGCCTTCGGGACTGGGACGTGTCGCGCGACGCGCCTTACTTCGGCATCGAGATTCCCGATGCGCCGGGCAAGTACTTCTATGTCTGGCTCGATGCACCGGTCGGTTACATGGCGAGCTTCGAGAATCTCTGCGCGCGCAGCGGCCTCGTATTCGACGACTACTGGGGCCCGGACAGCCAGGCGGAGCTTTATCATTTCATCGGCAAGGACATACTTTACTTCCACGCGCTGTTCTGGCCGGCAACCCTGGAAGGCGCCGGATTCCGCAAGCCCACTGTCGTGCATGCGCACGGCTTCCTGACCATCAACGGCGAAAAGATGTCGAAATCGCGCGGAACTTTCGTGACCGCGAGACGGTATCTCGACCACCTGCCGCCGGAGTATTTCCGCTACTTCCTGGCGGCGAAGCTGGGCCCGGGGCTCGACGACATCGATATGAACCTGGACGAGTTCGCGACCCGCATCAACGCCGAGCTGGTAGGGAAGTTCGTCAATATCGCAAGCCG
>JAOUGR010000168.1 GCA_029857655.1 Gammaproteobacteria bacterium
TGGCAACCCCGCTGTCTCGTCCGAGACCGGAAGCTTTGCGTCCCCGCCTCGCGACGGGTTTGCCGATTACACGTGAACCTAAGTCTTCGTCAGACCCGATTCCCCTGCTGAGATTTCTACGCCACGAGTATGGGCCACAATCGCGCGCACGCGAATTTGTTCTGTCGTACTACGGCGACAGGAAACATAAGCCAGTGACTTATTCAGGCGATCGTTTTCGCGGTGACGTTCGATCGCGCGCTCTCGCCGCCGGACTGGTCGTATGCCGTGGCAGCGAAATACCAGGTGCCGACGGTTAGATCCTCGACGATTTGGCTGCGTGCGCCGGGATTTCCAACCTGTATGACATATCGCAGGTCATTGGCGGAGTTTCCATAATAGACACGGAATCCGGCCAGATCGGTCAATGGCGAGCCATCCACATTGTCCGTCGGCGCCTGCCAGGAAAGCGTGGCCCGCCCAGCAACGGACTGCGAAACCGTGATCCTGGACTGACCCGACGCCTGTGACTTGCCGTCCGACACCGTGATGACCGGATTGAAAACACCAACGTCACCCGCGGTGGGTGTACCGGTGAGAACGCCGGTCTGGGACGAAAATGACATCCATGTCGGCAGATTCGAGACCTGATAGGTCAACGCATCGCGGTCGGGATCGGATGCGGTCGGCCTGATGGTCAGCGTGCGGCCCACCAATACCTCGGCCGCCGCCACGACAGAGATCGTCGGCGCTCGATTTCCCGACGCGGGAGGCGGCGTTGAAACTGGGCCCGGATCGCCGGACTGCTTGGGGCCCCCTCCTCCCAGGCACGCAACCAGCAGGAATCCAGTCATTCCGACAAGTGCTGCACGCCAAACCGATACGATCATGATTATGTCGCCCTTTGTGTTTCGCCGCGGATCATAGGTTGCGAACACGGGCAGGCGAGACATCCGACCGTCGCTCGTTGGCGACATAATTCGGAATCTGCGATCGTTGGTATGATGCCGATTCATCGGACATGGAGATCCAGTGAGTTCGATTCTGGTCACCGGCGGCGCGGGTTACATTGGCAGCCACGTCGTTCGCCAACTTGGCGAACGGGGTGAGTCAGTTCATGTCCTTGACAATCTTTCGACTGGATTCCGGTCTGCGGTCCTGCACGGCACGCTGGTCGTCGGCGATACCGCGGACACCGCTCTTGTCTCGAAACTGCTGGAAAGCCGCCGGATAGAAAGCGTCCTGCACTTCGCCGCCCATGTCGTCGTGCCGGAATCCGTTGCGGATCCGCTGAAGTACTACCGCAACAACACCTGCGCGACGCGAAATCTGATCGAGTGCTGCGTGCGCGCAGGCGTCAGGCACGTGATCTTCTCTTCGACCGCCGCCGTTTATGGAATACCGCCGGGCGGCGTGGCATCGGAAGACACGCCAACAGTCCCGATCAATCCCTACGGTCTTTCGAAATTGATGAGCGAATGGATGCTGCGCGATGCCGCCACCGCTCATCCGCTCCGATTCGTCGCGCTTCGCTACTTCAATGTGGCGGGTGCCGACCCCGGTGGCCGCATCGGACAGTCGACACCGCAGGCGACCCATCTGATCAAGGCAGCCTGCGAACACGCGGTCGGCAAGCGCAATCATGTCGCGATTTTCGGCACGGACTACGACACGCCCGATGGAACGGGCGTGCGCGATTACATCCATGTCGAGGACCTGGCTGCCGCCCACCTACAGGCGCTCGACTACCTGCGCAAGGGCGGGACCTCCACGACGCTCAATTGCGGCTATGGCGAGGGATTAAGCGTTCGCGAAGTGCTGGATGAGGTGGCGCGGGCCTCCGGAAGGGAATTGAAGATCACGGAAGCGCCGCGCCGGGCCGGCGACCCGCCACAATTGGTGGCAGAGGCCGACCGGATCCGCGAGGTCCTCTCCTGGGAGCCGCGGCACCGCGATCTCGCGGGTATTGTGGGCTCGGCGCTCGCCTGGGAACAAAGGTTGCTTCGCCAGCCGATGACCTGACGGTACCATACGCGGATGGCAATCCTTCGCCCACGATCGCTGAGCGGGCTGCTCTCGGCAGCCCTGCTCTTGATCGTGCTCCCGCTGATTGCAGCCGTGGTCTATGGCGCGGTGCAGCTGCGCCTGTTGTCACGTACAAGTGACGAACTGGTGCGAGATAGCATTGCCCTGACGCAGCAGACCCAGGTCCTGTTCCAGAACATCGCTGCGATGGAGCGCTCAGCGAGCCTGTATGGCGTCCTCGACGACCCCCGTCTGGCTGCCGCCTTCTACGCCAACCACCGCGCCTTCATGCGCACGCTCGAATTGCTGGCCAACTCGGGCCCGCCGAGTCAGGTTGCGCGCGTGCGCGCGGCCGGCGAAGCCGCCTCAACGGTGGTCCAGAAGGCCGTCACGGAAGACCGCAGAAGCGCGCTGGTCGCGCGCTTCGACGTGCTGGGCAAGGAAGCCAACGCACTCGCCGACCAGACCCGCGAGGGCATCGACACCCGGCTGCAGAACGCTGAACTGCAGGCTGGAGCGACCCAACAGTGGCTGTTGTGGGCGGTCATGGCGCTCGTGCCAGCCTCCATCGCGGTTGCAGTCATCTTCTGGTTCTTTGTGTTGCGGCCGCTGCGCGCCATCGATCGCGCGATCAGCGACCTTGGCCGCGGCGCTTTCTCGCGATCGATCGCGATCAGCGGCCCGGCGGACCTGGCGGCGCTCGGCCGCCAGCTCGAATGGCTGCGCGCGCGGCTCCTGGAAATCGCCGTCGAACGTAATCGGTTCCTGCGCCACATGTCCCACGAACTGAAGACGCCGCTCGCCAATATCCGCGAGGGAACCGATCTTCTGCTGGACGGAGCCGTTGGTTCGCTCGACGAGAACCAGCGCGAAGTCGCCTCGATCCTGCGCGAAAATGCACTCCGCTTGCAGCGGCTCATCGAGAATCTGCTGTCCTACAGCGCCTGGCAATCGCAATCGAGCACGGTCGAGCGCTCGCAGTTCCGGCTCAGTTCACTGGTCGGGACGGTGGTCGACAGCCAGCGCCTGGCTCTTGCGGCGCGCAACCTGACGCTTGACCTTCAGGTCGAGGACACAAACCTTGTGGGCGATCGTGCCAAGCTAAAGCTGGTGCTCGACAATCTGCTCTCGAATGCGCTCAAGTTCACGCCCCGTGGGGGAACCATCCACCTGCACGCTTACTCGGACGGTGCGACGACGATCATCGATCTGGCCGACAGTGGCCCCGGCATACCGCTCGAGGAGCGCGAGAAGGTCTTCGAGGCGTTTTATTCGGGGCCAACGCCGCATGGCGGCCCGCTGAAGGGGACCGGGATCGGGCTCTCCGTGGTACGTGAATTCGTCCAGGCGCATGGCGGTACGGTACAAATCGTCGATGGCGAATTCCCCGGCGCCCACCTGCGAATTCGTCTGCCCACTGCGGCCCGGAAGGAGTCCGCGCATGCAGCCTAGGCGCCTGGCAATGGTGCTGATCGTCGCGTCGCTGGCTACGGGCTGCGCCGCCGTCGACGACTGGGCCGGACTCAAGCGCCGCAAGGATACGCCCCCTGCCCCGCTGACCGACGACGGCCAGGTCGTTGCGGGCTATCTCGCGACCCTGGACCGCCTGGGTCGCGGCGGCGCTGCCGAACAGGCAGAGATCCTGCAGGCGACGCGTGCGGCCTACCTGGAAGATCCGTCGACTCAGCACCGCCTGCGTTACGCATTCGTGCTGGCCGTTCCCGGTCATGCGGCAACCGATGCTGAAGGCGCAAGAGTGCTCCTCGGTGAGGCGCTGGCGACGCCAGAGACTCTGTTGCCCTCCGAACGTGCTCTGGCCGACCTGATTGTCCGCGAACTCGATACGCGGCTTGCGCTGTCCCAGGAAAACACAGCGCTTCGCAGCGCAAGCAGCGCGTTCGACCGTGACCGCGTTATCGGGCTAAACCGCCGCCTGCAGCAGGAGAGCGCCGAAAATGATCGCCTGCGCCGCCAACTCGAGAAGGCCCAGGCCAAGCTGGAAGCAATCGCCGCACTCGAGGGTGGCGCGACGGGGCGCAAGCCGTGAAGGCCTCGCTGGGTCGCCGCCCGCGCGTCGTATTGGTAGATGACGATCCAGGCTTGTTGCGCCTGTTGACCATCCGCTTGCGCTCCGAAGGGTTCGAGGTGGCCGCTTGCGAAAGCGCGTCCCAGGCCCTGACTTCCGTTCCCCGCTTCCATCCGGATGTGCTGATAACGGACCTGCGCATGAAAGACAAGGACGGCATTGCGCTCCTGAAGGAGCTTCAGGGCCGATACCCCGCATTGCCCGTGATCCTCATGACGGCGCACGGAACCATTCCGGATGCGGTTACGGCGACCAAGAGTGGCGCTTTTGCTTTCCTGACGAAGCCGGTCGAGAAGGATCAGCTTCTGGAGCTGATCGAGAGCGCGCTCAAGGTCTCCGGCTTTGCGAGCGTGACCGAGGATTGGCGCGCCGGAATAATCACGCGTAATCCGGTCATGGAGGACCGGCTGTCGCAGGCGTTGATGGCGGCTGGCTCCGACGCACCCGTGTTGATCACCGGCCAACCGGGCACCGGCAAGGCCCAACTGGCCGCCGCGATCCACCAGGCCAGTGCCAGGCGTGGCGCGCGCTTTTCGACCCTCTCCTGTTCCATCGCGACAAACGATAGCTTGCGGGCGGCGCTGCAGGGTCGGCGAATGTCCGACGATCCGCCCCCGCCGCCAGGTGCGCCGTCCGGCACCCTGTACCTGGATGAGATCGCGGACCTGCCCATTGACCAGCAGATCACCCTTAACGGCCTCCTGGATCATGAACTGACCCGGATAATCTCAGGCACCGCAAAGAACCTGTCCGAGCTGATCAATCGCGGCGGGTTTCGCGAGGACCTGTATTATCGGCTCGGCATAAGCCGCATCAATTTG
>JAOUGR010000170.1 GCA_029857655.1 Gammaproteobacteria bacterium
CGACTGGACAGTCGCGGCTTATGGCCGGAATGTCACGGATGAGCGCTATGACAATGCGCGACTGAATCTCGGCGACTACGCGCTGGTCATCCTCAGCAACGACGCGAGCGAATTCGGAGTCCGCTTCACCAAGGGATTCTGAACCGGGACGCGGCGATCGAAAAATCGGGGCCAGGAGATTTGTCCTGGCCCCTTTTCAATTCAGGACCGGATCAGGCGCCGGGCACGACGTTTGCATTGAGCCGGAACAGATTGCCCGAGTCGTATTTCTTCTTGAGTGCCCGCAACCGCGGCAGGGCGATTCCGTAATTGTCGCTGACCAGCTTCTGGGGCTCGTCGCCAATCGAATTCGTGTAGCGGCCGAGGGTGAAGGGCTCGACGGTTGCCCAATAGTCCTTGATGTAGCGGATGTGCGGAGCCGGGTCGGTGTCGAGTTGCCACGAAACGATTGAGAACATGCCGTGCTTCACATGACGGTGTGAAAATGCGGTGGCGTCCGGTGCGACACGGTTGATGGCGCCGCCGGCGTGCTGGAAATATACGACCGTGCCGCGATCCATATGTGGCTGGAAGCCATCCAGCAACGCGTTGACCATGCCGGGCTGGAAGTCGCGGATGAACCCTTCCTTCATGTAGGCGCCCTCGTTGCGCGGATCGGTCCGGTCCGAACTGCGCTGGATCGCGACGTATTCCTGTGCCTTGATCGTATCGGCGATCGGCCCGCCGAGTTTGCGCAATGGCGCAAGCACGGATTCCGCCTGCTCAGCGGGGCCCGAATAGCAGACGCTGATACCGAACACGCCTGGCTTGCCGCCCCTTGGCACCACCATGAAGGCATCCGCGTAGAGCTCGTCCGGCGCGTTCGTGCTGAAGTCACCGTAGAACTCGAAGATTTCACGCGCCCTGGCAATCGGGAACATCACGTCGCCGCCGACGATCTCGCGCTGCATCGGGTGCAGCCCGAATTCGAAGCCGGTGACGATGCCGAAATTGCCGCCGCCGCCGCGCACGCCCCAATAAAGGTCCGGATTCTCGTCGGCGCTCGCATGCACCAACTGGCCCCCGGCCGTGACGATGTCCACCGACCGGACATTGTCGAGCGCGAGCCCGAAGCGCCGTGCCAGGCGGCCAAAGCCGCCGCCGAGCGTCAGGCCGCCGATACCCGTGTGCGACACAGTGCCAGCCGTCGTCACCAGGCCGAAGGCCATGGCCTCGTGGTCCATCTCGCCCAGCAGGCTGCCGCCGGCCACGTAGGCCCTGCGTCCGATGGGGTCGACGCGCGCGCTGCGGAAATGCGACAGATCGATTTGCATGCCGCCCTCGCAGGTCGACTTGCCGGACGTGCTGTGCCCGCCGCACTTGACGGCGAGCAGCAGTTCTCGCTCGCGCGCGAAAGTCACGGCGTTGCGGATATCCGCCACACCAGTTGGCTGCACGATCAGCGCCGGATGCTTGTTGATCGATTCATTCAGTACCCGCCGGGCCTCGTCATAACCGGGATCGCCCGCAAGCAGCAATGCACCGCGCAGGCTGTCGCGGAGCTCCTGCAGCGCCGCGCGTTCCAGCACGGTGGCAGTACCACTGCCGGTTACCGCGGCAACATCGCCCGCGACCGGAACGCCACTGCCTGCCGCCAGCAATCGGCCAATGGGCAGCGACGCTGCAAGCGCTGCCGCAACCGATGACGCCAGAAAATGTCTTCTGTCCATGGAACTCTCCCAGACCGATGTTCTTATTGCGCCAGCTTGATCGCTGGTTCCTGCTGCGCCATTGGCCGCATCGCCGAGCGCAGCAGCAGTGTCGCAGCGTACAGAACGACGACTACGACGCCCCAGCGCAGCGCTACGATTGGCATCTCCTTGACGATGAATGCTGCTGCAAGCACGGCCGGCATGCCACCGATTGCGATTCCGACGATGACCTTCAGGTCAATGCGCTTGGCCGTGATGAAGCGGAAACCGGTCGTCGGCATCAGGAATGCACATGCACTTGCCATGATCGGGAATGCCAGCCGTGGATCGAGTCCCATCAGGCTCAGCAAGATGAGCGACGGTGCATAGAGTCCGATGCCGAACGCCATCAAGATGCCCAGGATGAAATGCGCGCCGATGGCGATGTACAGGAAGGGCGGGGCCAGCGCGGTCGCTACCCCGCCGATTGGCATCAGATTGAGATTGCTCATCGCATAAAGCACTGCAGCGATCAGCAGAGCCAATCCGACCACGCCCTGGACGACCCGCACCGGCGCCCTGAGCACGATCGGTGCACCGACCAGCGCGCCGACGACGGCGGCAACGATGCACGACACCAGCAGGATCGGGTCCACGTGGACTCCGAGCAGGACCAGGAAGATTGCGGACTGCACGACAGTTGGCAGTGCATGCCCGACATTCAGGGTCGCGGGTATGAAACTGTCCGGCACCAGCTTGCGGAACTTGATCCACGCCGTCGTCGTCGCGAATGATCCGATGCCGAGGGTATCGAAGAAATTGGTTACCGCACCCAGGCCGATCGATTCGAGCGTCGGGCGAAGCTCACTGCGCTGCGATGCAGCTCTTATCAATACGACGGTAAAGGCGACCGCGAGCAGGCCCAGCGCGGTCAGCAGGATGGTGATGATCATGCGGGCGGGAACTTGCGCATGGCGCGTACTCTAACTTACCTTGGCAAAATGCGCCTCAGGCTGATGGGGCTTACCTGGGGCACTTCACTGACCCTCCGACAAGGAATTTCCTGATGCAATCGATCCCGACCAAGACCGGCCTGGGCGCTGTCGCCCTGTACCTTGCCATGACGGCTGCCGCCGCCGCTATTGCCGCTCCAGCCGTGCCCGCCGATATCTCGGCCGCCTTGCGCGAGATTCACAGCCGATCGGTTTCGTTCCAGACGTCCGCGGGCCAGGGACTGGTGCCGGCCTACGCGGCTTACCTCGCCGGCGTGCTGGATGAGGCCGGCTTCGCGCGGGAGGACATCACGATCACGCCATTTGAGGAAACTGCGTTCCTGATTGCGCGTTACCGCGGCACGGACCCCACCGCGAAGCCGATCGCCATCGGCGGACACATGGACGTCGTGCCGGCGCTCAAGGCCGACTGGCAGCGGGATCCGTTCACCGCGGTCGTGGAGGATGGCTTTGTCTTCGGCCGCGGCTCTGCGGACAACAAGTTCGGGGTCGCGACGATGGTTGCGACCCTCGTCTGGCTCAAGAAAGAGGGATTCCGGCCCAGGCGCGACATCGTGCTCGCGCTCTCCGGTGACGAAGAAACGAGCCAGGCAACGACCGCGGTCCTCGCGGAGCAGCTGAAAAATACCGAGCTGTTCCTGAACAGCGATGCCGGGGGTGCATTCCTTGGAGACGACGGCAAGCCCACGATCTACGGCATGCAGGCCGCCGAGAAGACCTATGTCGATTTCGAGATCGCATTCAAAAGCCCCGGCGGCCACAGCAGCCGCCCGGGCCCTGACAATGCGATCTATCGTCTGGCCCGCGCGATCGAACGCATTGAAGCGTTCAAGTTTCCTGCCCTGTCCAGCGAGCTGACATTGGCCTATTTCCGCGCTGCCGGCGCGCTCACCCCCGGAGAGGAGGGCGCGACAATGCGCCGCTACGCGGAAAATCCGCTGGACGCGGATGCCATCGCATACCTGCGATCCAATCCCGAGTACGTCGGGCAGCTCGGCACGACCTGTGTCGCGACGATGCTGCAGGCCGGGCATGCGAAAAATGCGCTGCCGCAGAATGCGATGGTCAATGTGAATTGCCGTGTTTTCCCGGGTGTCGCCATCGACAGCGTCAAGGAGACCCTGGCGGGTGTCATCGACGATCAAAGCGTGCAGATCACGATTTCCGGCAGACCGGTGCCGAGTGATGCCTCGCCGCTCCGCGAGGACGTCATGCGCGCGCTCCGCAAGGCCATCGACTTGCGCGCACCGGGCCTGCCGATCGTCCCGTCGATGTCCGCGGGTGCGACCGACAGCCTGTACTTCCGGAATCTCGGGGTGCCGAGCTACGGCGTATCCGGCGTCTTCATGCATCCGCGGGACAATTTCGCCCACGGCCTGAATGAGCGGGTGCCGCTGGCGAGCCTGGACGGAGCACTGCTGCAATGGCGCAGCCTGCTGATGGACCTTGCACACTGACGTCGCAAACGGCCGTGGAACTGAACTCAAGGGTCGTTGGTCAAACCCCCAGGAGTCGACCATGAAATACGTCGTCATTCTGGTGCTGGTTGTCCTTTTCGCCGCCGCCTGCGCCGGGGGGCTGCGTCGCAATGCAGATGACGACGCCGTAGCCTATCTGGATTACGCGGGCGAACCGGTCCGCGGATTCACATCGTTCCGCCTTCAGTCCTGGCAGCCGCTGTCCCGCGACCGGCTGGTCCTCTGGACCGGTGTCAATGAAGCCTACCTGGTGACTGTCTGGCGCAGTTGCCCTGACCTGCAGTTCGCGCACTCGATCCATGTGAGTTCGACGGGCAGCCAAATCACCACCTTCGATCATGTGAATGTCGGCCGCGATCGCTGCCAGATCAGCGAGATCCGGCCGATCGACGTGCGCCGGATGAAGGCCGACCGGGCGGCGGACCGGGCATCACGCGAGGGCTCCTGATCCTCGCTCCGTTTCCGGTCGAGGTGCGAGTCATTCAGCCCCGTTTCCGCTCACGATGCAGCAGGTACAGGCCCGCCCCGACGACGATGGAGGCGCCGGCGAGCATGCGCAGGCCTGGCAGAGCCTGCCAGACGATCCAGTCGATGCCGACCGCCCACACCATTGCCGTGTACTCGTAAGGAGCCACCAGCGAGGCGGGCGCGAGCCTGAAGGCTTCGGTGATCAGGTGCTGGCCGGCCCAG